>CALKIW010000009.1 GCA_937995875.1 uncultured Bacteroidales bacterium
TTCTCGAAACAAAGCAGATAGCAGTAGGTCCCATTAGTCTTACAGGTGGTCTCATTGTGTTCCCCGTGTCTTACATCATCAACGATTGTGTGTGTGAGGTTTGGGGGTATCGCAAGGCGCGTCTGCTCATTTGGGTGGGCTTCGCCATGAATTTCTTCTTCGTTGCGCTGGGTGCCCTTTGCGACATGATTCCCGGTGCGGACTATTGGCAGAACGATGCCGGTTTTCATGCCATTTTCGGCTTGGCTCCCCGCATTGCCGTTGCGTCGTTTATCGCTTTCTTCATCGGCAGCTTCGTTAATGCCTATGTCATGAGCCGTATGAAGATTCGCGATGGTGGGAAGCGCTTTTCCGCCCGTGCCATACTGAGTACGATAGCCGGTGAGACGTGCGACTCGGTTATTTTCTTCCCCCTGGCTTTAGCCGGGGTTGTGCCTACAGAGGAGCTTCCTTGGCTCATGTTGTGGCAGGTGGTGCTCAAGACCGTTTACGAGATTATCGCACTGCCGCTCACCATACGGCTGGTCAAGGCCTTGAAGCGCCATGAGGGAGAGGATGTCTACGATAACGATGTGGACTATAGTGTATGGAAAATATTTAGCATTGGATAGAATATGACGGCAAACAGAGAAAAAGAGGGTTTGAAATCGCTTGGTGCGACGACCCGATACAGCATGGATTATGCTCCAGAGGTGCTCGAAACATTTGTCAATAAGCATCCCGATAACGATTACTGGGTGCAGTTCAACTGTCCTGAGTTTACCTCCCTTTGCCCCATCACGGGGCAGCCAGACTTTGCGGAAATCAAAATCAACTATGTTCCGGCAGAACGTTTGGTGGAAAGTAAGAGCTTGAAGCTTTATTTGTTCAGCTTCCGCAATCATGGCGACTTCCACGAAGACTGCGTGAACATCATCATGAAAGACCTCATTAAGCTCATGCAGCCCAAATATATTGAGGTGGTGGGACTATTCACGCCTCGTGGCGGCATCAGTATTTACCCCTATGCCAACTATGGAAAGCCGGGTACCAAATACGAGAAGATGGCCGAAACCAGATTTTTCAACCATGAGATACGGGGATGATGACAAAGTAAAGAAGGAAGTAAAAGACAGTATATGCGTTCAACATTTGAACACTAACTTCATAAAATAAACGTGCAATCGAGGCAGAATAGCATCTCTGAAAGGAAGGAGCTATTCTGCTTTTTTCTGCGGTGTTTGTTTCGTTTTCACATTGGTGACAGTCTGTACCTTCTTGTTTACTTCATTAATGTCACTTTTGCGGTAATAGCTCCGCGAGCCTTTGCGGCTGGTGAGTACCAGCGAATCTTTTCCGAGGTAATCGATGGAGCAGGTGTCGTAGCGGATATCGGAGTAGCCCTCCACCTTGTTGTCTTTGTCATATTGGGGGTTTCCGCTCACCAGTACGAACTTGCCGTTCCAAATGTGCCACTTCAAAAAGTATTCGAGGGGTGGGTAAACTACAGGGTTTTCATCGAAGGGGGAGTTCGATTCCTGCACATAGCCTACGCTCGACGCTTCCCATTGCCGTTTCAGCCAGAAACCATATTCGCGGGGAACGAATAGTTTGCGTTTCAGGGAATCACTCATTTCTCTCGATATTTGGTTTTGCTGTTCCCTATGTTGTGAGTCGGCGTCGCGCCATTTTGGCATCACTGTATAGCACCATATACCCTTCAGTTGGTCGAGATCGATGGCCATGTCGGCAACACTCTTGTCTTTTTTGTTCAGCACAAGCCCAACCCAGTCGCCCGTATTGATGTCGCCGAGCACTTTTTGATTGCGTGTGGCGTTTATAATGTTGTATCTCACGGGGTCGCTGCCGTCGTTGGGGAGCAGGACGATGACAGAGTCTGAACAGCCTTCGCAGGCCAAACCGTAGACGGTGCTGTCTCCACTGAGCTTCAGTTCGTTGTTGGAAGGTCCTTTAGCCCCATTGTGGTGGAGTGTGCTCTCTTGGCATCCCGTTATTGCAGAAACAAGGAGAGACAAGGCGATTATGCATTTGGTTTGCATTCGATTTGTCTATTTGAACGGTGCAAAGATAGTTATAAATGAATAAAAAAGCAGCGCCTTGCTCGCTAATTTGGATTTTTTTATCTAATTTTGCAAGTCTAATTACATATATTCCTGTCAGTCAGGCAAGCAACCGGACTGATACTATGAAATTGCCGGAAAGGAAAAAATAATGAGTAAGAAAATTCAATTTAGTCTCCTTTATAGAGATATGTGGCAAAGTTCGGGTAAGTTCCAGCCACGTAAGGATCAACTGGAGCGTATAGCTCCAATCATTATTGAAATGGGATGTTTCTCCCGTGTAGAAACCAATGGTGGTGCTTTTGAGCAAGTGCAACTTCTCGCCGGAGAGAATCCAAACGAAGCAGTGCGTGCTTTCTGCAAGCCTTTCAACGAGGCCGGCATCAAGACCCACATGCTCGATCGAGGTTTGAATGCCCTCCGTATGTATCCTGTGCCGGATGATGTTCGTGCCTTGATGTACAAGGTGAAACACGCACAGGGAGTGGACATTACTCGCATTTTTGACGGATTGAACGACATCCGCAACATTGCGCCCTCTATCAAGTGGGCTAAGGAAGCCGGGATGACGCCACAGGGCACGTTGTGCATCACCACGTCTCCTGTTCACACACTCGATTACTACGAGCATCTTGCCGATCAGGAAATTGCAGCCGGTGCGGAAGAAATCTGTTTGAAGGATATGGCCGGAATCGGACAGCCGGCATTCTTGGGACAGCTGACGAAGCGCATCAAGGACAAACATCCCGATATTATCATCGAATATCACGGCCATTCGGGTCCGGGCCTCAGTATGGCATCTATGCTTGAGGTGTGTCGCAACGGTGCCGATATTATCGATACGGCCATTGAGCCGCTGTCGTGGGGTAAGGTTCATCCTGATATTATCTCCGTACAGAGTATGCTGAAGAACGCCGGTTTCGACGTTCCGGAAATCAATATGAGTGCCTACATGAAGGCTCGTGCCATGACTCAGGAGTTTATCGACGAGTGGTTAGGTTACTTTATCAATCCCGGCAACAAGATTATGAGTTCGCTGCTGTTGGGTTGTGGCCTTCCGGGAGGCATGATGGGATCGATGATGTCAGACCTCAGCGGTATTCACGGCACTATCAACAACTTGCGCAAGAAGAAGGGCGAGCCCGAATTGAGCGTGGACGACCTGCTGATTAAGCTGTTTGACGAAGTTGCTTACGTGTGGCCTCGTGTGGGCTATCCTCCATTGGTTACGCCGTTTTCACAATACACCAAGAACATTGCGCTCTTCAATCTGCTCACAATGGAGCAAGGAAAGGGACGCTATGCCATGATGGACGATGCCATGTGGGGTATGATTCTTGGTAAGAGCGGTAAGGTGCCCGGCAAGATTGATGATGAATTGGTGGAGCTTGCCAAGAAGAAAGGCTACGAGTTTACCGATGCTGACCCTCACACACTGCTTCCAAATGCCCTTGATGACTTCAAGAAAGAGATGGACGAGAACGGTTGGGATTACGGTCAGGACAACGAGGAACTGTGGGAGTTGGCCATGCACCCGGAGCAATATCGCAACTATAAGAGTGGGCAGGCTAAGAAAAATATGCTCGCTGACTTGCAAAAGGCTAAGGATGCAAAGCTTGGCGGCACGATGACACCGGAACAAGTTGCTGAGTTTAAGCATGCCAAGGCTGACGCCATTGTGGCTCCGGTCAGGGGTCAGGTGTTCTGGGAATTTCAGGGCGATGGCGAGGCTGCTCCGGCTGTAGAGCCCTATATTGGCAAGAGCTACAAGGAAGGCGATACTTTCTGTTATATACAGGCACCTTGGGGTGAGTTTGTAGAAGTCAAGGCCAATCTTGGCGGCAAACTCGTGGAAATTAATGCCAAGCAAGGCTCAAAGGTTCAGAAAGGCAACGTGATAGCCTATATTGAAAGAGAGCATTAAAGATTGCGTTTGCCTTGAAAGAGTGACGCAATGCAATAATCATAAAGTTCGCCCTCTTCTCCAACAGTGGAGGAGAGGGCGAATGTGTTTCGGACTATGAAAGAAAAGAGAAATATGAAGTGGGTAATGCAGCTAATTGACAAATATTATCCGGAAGATAATGAATTGAAGCGTATCTTGATGGTGCATAGCAAGGACGTTACTAAACGGGCTTTGCAGATATGCGACGCTCACCCCGAACTCCATCTCGACCGTCAGTTTGTGGAAGAGGCTGCCATGTTGCACGATATTGGTATTTTCAAATGTGATGCGCCGGGAATACAATGTTTTGGTCGGGAGCCTTATCTTCTGCATGGACGCATAGGAGCCGAATTGCTCAGGGCAGAAGGCTATCCGCGTCATGCCCGGGTGTGCGAGCGGCATACGGGAGCGGGTTTGAGTAAGGAGGCCATCATAAAGGGAAGCCTGCCGCTGCCCGCAGAAGATTTCCTACCCGAAACTTTGGAAGAAAAGGTGATATGCTATGCCGATAAATTTTACAGCAAGTCCAAGTTGGAGCAGGTGAAGTCCATAGAGATGGCAGAACGGAGTCTGGCGCGCTTTGGAGAGGAGGGATTGAGCCGCTTCCGGATGTGGGAAAAGATGTTTGAGCGGTAACGTTAAAATTGCGAAAAGACTCGGTTTTTAATCTTTAATTAAGTACTTTTGCACTCCAAATGAGGACTAAGTTTTCCATCGTATTTTTGTTTTTTGCCATAGTCTTTGCTGTGGCCGATAGCAATGTGCCACTCTATCCGAGAAGGGGGCAAGCTGTCGTGGACAAAGATACGCTGAAGGCAAAAGCCTTATCGGGGAAAGAAGATTCGGATAAGGATTCTCTCGATATACCTTCCGAAAAAAGTACACTATCAGACACCACCAAGATGGATTCGCTCGAACTCGCCATCTATCATCACAACAAAATGATAGACGATTCCATCCGTCTGGACTCCCTGAACAGACAAAAGAAAAACGGTATTGATGCTCCCGTGAAGTATCAGGCTCAAGACTCGTTGGTCTATGTGGCCGGTACAAATGCGGCTTATCTTTATGGCTCGTCGGCGGTAGACTATGAGAATATGAATCTTAAGAGCGATAAGATTTATATGAGTTTGGACAGTAGTTTGGTACACGCTACCGGCAGTGCAGACTCTACGGAAAAGACAGGTCTTAGGGGACGACCGGTATTCAAAATGGGGCAGGACCAATATGACACCGATACCATTGCTTTTAACTTTAAGACTAAGAAGGGGCTTATACAAAACACATATACCCAGCAAGAGGATGGATTTCTGACGAGCGAGATCTCCAAGCGCAATGACAACGGTGAGATTTTTCTGGCTCACGGACGCTATACCACCTGCGACCGCGAACACCCTGACTTTTATATTTCGCTTTCGAGAGCAAAGGTGCGTCCCGGCAAGGATGTGGTTTTCGGACCGGCTCATCTCGTGGTGGCCGATGTGCCATTGCCTTTGGCCATTCCCTACGGTTTCTTTCCATTCACCAAAAGCTATTCCAGCGGATTTATCATGCCAACATACGGCGATGAAAACAATCGTGGCTTCTATCTGCGCGACGGAGGATATTATTTTGCAATGAGTGACAAATGGGACTTAAAGTTGCTTGGCGAAATATATACCAAAGGCTCATGGGGCATTTCTGCTGCCAGCAACTACCGCAAACGCTACAGATATAACGGCTCGTTCTTTGCAAGTTATCAAAACACGAAGACCGGCGACAAGGGCTTGCCCGACTATCAGCAGCAAAAGAGTTTCAAGTTGCAATGGAGCCATCGGCAGGATCCTAAGGCCAACCCGTTCAGTTCTCTGTCGGCAAGCGTGAACTTTGCAACACAAAGTTATGAGCGCAACAACCTGACGAGTATGTACAACCCACAGGCCATGACACAGTCCACGCGTACGTCTTCGGTGAGCTGGAGCACCACATTTTCAAGCATTGGAATGTCGCTCAGTTCGTCGGCAAACCTTTCACAGAATATGCGCGACTCAAGCATAGCCATGACTTTGCCCGACTTGAATATCTCGATCAGTCGATTTTATCCTTTCCGTCGTAAACACATGGCGGGTGAGGAGCGTTGGTACGAGAAAATCTCAATGAGTTATACCGGACAGTTGAGCAATTCGATTAGAACCAAGGAGGACCAACTGCTCCATGCTAACCTCATTAAGGATTGGCGCAACGGAATGCGACATAACATTCCTATCAATGCTAACTTCACGCTGTTTAATTATCTCAATGTTACGCCTTCATTCAGTTTCACCGACCGCATGACGTCCAGCAAGATCATGAGAGCATGGGATGAGGCCAGCCAAACGGAAGTTGCGGACACAACTTATGGCTTTCATAACATCTATAATTGGAATATGAGCGTGTCGGCCAGCACAAAGCTGTATGGCTTTTACTTGCCAAGTCGCAAGATTTTCGGCGATAAGATTCAGGCCGTCCGCCATGTTTTCACACCGCAGGTGAGTTTCAGTTATGCGCCCGACTTTGGCTCGTCGCGCTACGGTTATTATGAAACCTATCAGAAAACCGACGCCAACGGAAATGTGTCACTGGTCGAATATTCTCCCTATTCACAAGGGTTGTACGGTGTTCCAGGCAAAGGGCGCACGGGGAGTATATCGTGGGATGTGAGCAACAACATTGAGATGAAGGTCAAGAGCGACAAAGACTCTACCGGCTTCAAGAAGATAAGTATTATTGATGAGCTTGGTGCTTCGATGTCGTACAATATGGCAGCAGACAGACATCCGCTGAGCGACTTGTCCATGCGTATTCGATTGAAATGGTGGAAGAACTATACATTCAATATGAATGCGGTGTTTGCTACGTATGCCTACGAACTTGACGAGGATGGGAGCCCGTATGTAGGCGAGCACACCGAATGGGGAATGGGACGCTTTGGACGCTTTCAGGGCATGTCTCAGAACTTCTCTTTCACGTTGAATCCTGAAAAAATCAGGAAATGGTTTGGTGGGGGAGATGACAGGGACGATGGAAAGCATCGGGATGATGAGGAAGGAATTGATGTAGAGCGCGAAAGCAACGTCGATGACGAAATGATTAAAGCACAGCGCGGTGCCAAAAAGAAACGCGGAGGTGGCAAAGCCAGCACAGACGAGGATGGTTATATGACTTTTTCCATGCCTTGGTCGCTGACCTTTGGTTATGGTATTACGATGCGCGAGAATACCAGTGGGAAGTTCAACGAAAAGACGATGCGCTACCCTTATAAGTTTACGCAGACGATGAATGTAAGTGGCAACTTGCGTATCAGTGATGGTTGGAATATCAGCTTCTCCAGCGGATACGACTTTGAAAACAAGAAGATGTCTATGACCACAGCGTCGTTGCAGCGCGACCTCCACTGCTTCAACATGAGTTGCTCGGTGGTATTGGCACCCTATACAAGCTATAACTTCTCTTTCCGTGCCAATGCCGCTACATTGACCGATGCATTGAAATACGATAAGCGAAGCGGTTATAGCAACGCCGTACAGTGGTATTGATTAGTTATGATTTCAAAGGAAATGCACGGCAACTCCTTTGTAAATGCACGGTCTTAGGATTTAAAGGGGTGCGTCAATCTGCGCCGAATAGACTATAAATTCCTTTACATTCATTCCCTCACTTCTTTTTTTATTATCTCCCTTTTATTTCTTCATTCTCTCATTTTTACCTTCTCTTTTTTCCGCTCTTAATTTTTCGTCCCTTCATTTTTACCTTCTCGTACTTTCATTTTTAGTTTTTCGTCCCTTCATTTTTATGGCTCGGTTGCGATGTACTGGGGAGATAAAGACTTCATAGGCATTTACTTTGGGAGGCCCATGGGTTTCTATGGTTGTGGTAGCCATGTAGCCACAATATAGAATTGGACATAGGAAAATATGATGTAGGCATAAAAGTTTGTACGTGTAAACTCCTACTGCACTCAGACGCTTCCAGCTCATTCTTCACTCTTTATTCCTCACTCTACACTTTAATTTATATTCTTCGTCCTTCACTCCTCACTTTTCACTTTAATTTATATTCTTCGTCCTTCACTCTCCATTCTTCATTTTATAAAATATTATTACCGTTTTTTGATGATATTTTTCGAGTCATCCAGCGCAAAAAGGACTATGTTTTTTCGTCAAAACCGGACCAAGCATTCCCCAAAATCGTAGGGGCGATGCGATTGAGACCTTCTCATAGCATGGTTAAGCCTTATCGGCAGCGCGGAAGAACCTCAATCACACTGCGGTTACGCCCTTGTCATGATGCCATTCGATACTCAATCACAGACGAAAAAATAGGATAAATAATGCCGATTTTTAAAAACTATTGATAGTCAGGTATTTACAAATTATCGCAATTTTTGCGTATTTCAGACGAAGGCAAACTTATTTTTAAATACGCGAATTTGAGAGGGCAGTTTGTTCATATATTTGACCATTCCTATTTTTTTATAACCTACGTTCAGAATAAGCCAGTTTTTCAAAATAATACCTCAAAAAGTGTGTGAACATACACGCTCTACTTTGAGGGGGATATATGTTCCATTCGTCCCTACGTTGTAGATAGTCGTAAGCTCCAAAAATGAATATATGGCCATTTAGTTTCATCAATGGATTAAGCTCAATAACAAAATAAATCTCTATATTTTTTTCTACTGAGCCATTTTAATCTCCTCGCTCTTTCATTCTCCACTCCTCGTTCTTTCATTCTCCACTCCTCGTTCTTCATTCTTCATTTATAAAGTCCTATGGCAAGTCGCTGTGTTGAACAAAGTATTTCCATAGAGGGGCTACCATCATGGCTTGAAGAAAAATTCCTTGTTCAAGCATTTGACGCACTTCTTCCTTTGTTTTGAGAAACACCTCTATATCTTCCGTAGCGTCCCAACGCATCTGGGAAGTTTGTTCAACACCTTCTGCAAGAAAACAGTGGCAGAGGTTGGTCATGGTGCTGGGGTTGGGAGCAAGGGTCATCAGCTGTGTCCATGTGCCACCCGTATATCCGGTTTCTTCTTCCAATTCCCTTCTGGCACCTTCGAGCGGTGTTTCTCCCTTTTCCACACATCCCGCTACGATTTCCGTAGACACCACTCCGAGAGCATGGCGATATTGACGTTCGAGGATCATCTTGCCGTCTTTGGTTATGGCCACGACGTTCACCCATGTGGGATATTCCAACACGTAGTATTCGTCGAATCTTTTTCCATTGGGCAGTTCAACCTTATCGCGACGTGCTGTGAGCCAAGGGCGATTGATCAGATATTCGCTATCGAGTGTTTTCCAGAGTAATTCTTTGTCAGTTCTATGTTTCATCTCATTAGTCTTTGTACAGTGTGTTTATTGGTTTTTCATGGAGTGCGGATAAGCGGTGTTTCTCTGTCTCACGGCCTCGAACATCAATATTGCAGCGCTCACCGACACATTGAGCGAATCCAATTGTCCCAACATGGGGATGCGGATGTGTGCATCGGCTGCCTTGCGCCATACATTGGTGAGACCGGTAGATTCCGTGCCCATCACAATGGCCGTTCCCTGACGCATATCGGCGTTGTAATAGAGGTCTGAGTCTTGCAGTTGTGCTGTGAGAATCTTTATCTGACGCGCTTTCAAGAAGGCAATACATTCTTCAGAAGAACACGCCACAGTAGGTACCGTGAAGATGGCTCCGATGCTGCTCCGAATCAGGTTGGGGTTGAAAAGATCGGTCAGCGGGTCGCAAACGATGACCGCGTTTACTTTCGAAGCGTCTGCACTGCGGAGCACTGCACCGAGGTTTCCCGGCTTCTCCACGCTCTCCAATACTACAATCATGGGATTGTCGGGGAGTTGCAGATCGGTTAGCGATTTGTTCCTGACCTTGATTTCGGCCAATGCTCCCTCCGTGGTGCCACGATAGGCAATCTTTTCGTACACGGCCTTGGTGACCTCATAAGTCGGTACGTGCTGAGTTATGGTTGCAAGGCCGGATGCTTCAGGATTGCGGTTGAGAATATCCGGACAGCAAAACAAGGCCTCTATTTCGTAGCCTGCACGAACGCAATGAATAAGCTCGCGCACACCTTCCACAACGAACAGACGCTCCCGGCGTCGCTCGGAGGACTTCTGCTGCAATACTGCAAGTTTCTTCACTTTAGGATTTTGCAAGCTGGATATCAAATTATCGGATGTCATTTATTTCTGTTCGTTTATGTGTATGATGAAGGAGAACGTTAATTTATCATTGCCAACTGTTTCAAAGACGATCGTTCGCCCGCAACCCAAATAATGTCTCCTTGTTTGAATATATGTGTGGGATTAATCATGGTGAGGTTGGTTTGCCCTTCTTCGATGCCCACAGCCATACAGTAGTATTTGCTGCGGATGCCGCTATCTTTCAATGTCTTACCGATAAATGGGCAGCGAGAAGTGAGGATGAGCTTTTGGAGTTTCATCTCTCGATCTTCGATATGTTCGTCTTCGGGCACGAGTTCTCCATTCATTGCCTTGCCGAATTGCTGCAACTGCTCGTCGTTTCCGATTACCTGCAATCGGTCTCCGGGGAACACTATTGTCTCGCCATTGGGGATATTCATGCGTTGTCGACCACGAAGAATACTGCTCACGTGCACTCCAAATCGATTGCTGAAACGCAGTTGTTGCAGTCGCTTGCCTGCCCACGTAGAGTTATTTGGCAAATCGAATTCGGAGATATGGATGTCACGATCGAGCAGTCTGCCTTCGTAGAGAGGGCGCCGCCGTCCGTGTACCTGTGCCTCAATGTCTCTGCTCTGGAGGTTTTTAACAAACATTCGTTCCAAACGGATGGAGCGACGCTTGAGATTGCGCGACAGTATCATGAGCACGATGACGATGAGGGTCAATGTGATGACAATGGCGTTTGCAATGCGTGACAGGTAATTGCAAATATAAAAGAGGATGCCCGCTACGATGACGATACGCACTAAGATGGTGAATATCAGTGGCAGACGGTTGAGACGCCCCTCTATCCATAGAGCCTTGAATTCTTCGCTGCGGTTGTGCTTCATGATGAGTGATCGCATGAGCGGAGCAAGAATGACGAGCATGGCAGCTCCACAGACGGCGTTGGCCCACCAATGTGGTAAAAGGGAACGCACGAAAGGCAAGAAGAAAGTGAGCATCAGGGTAGTTGTGGCAATGCACAAAATGGTATAAATCAGGGTGCTGACAGCAATTTTTCGCAACAGCTTTTGCCATTTACTTTCCTCCTGTGGCGTATGCACTTGTGCCGAGCCGAGGTGGTTTAAGCGTCTGATCCATTGCTTGGGAAGTCGTTTTTCCAAATGATTGTAGCAAGGCACAGCAAATCGAATCATGTAAGGGGTGAGGAAGGTCGTAATGACCGATACGGCAACGACAACGGGATAGAGAAACCTGCTGATTACGCCGAGCGACAGACCCAGTGAGGCAATGATGAAAGCAAACTCTCCAATCTGTGCCATCGAGAATCCACACCGCATGGCCGTCTTTAGGGGTTGTCCGCTGAGCATGAAGCCACCCGTGCCCAAGATACCCTGTCCCAGAAGTATGGTGATTACTAAAATGAGGATGGGAAAGGCATACTGTACGATGATGACAGGATCAACGAGCATACCAACTGACACGAAGAATATAGCGCCGAACAGACTCTTAACGGGCTCTACCAACCGAATGATTTGGTCGGCCTCTATCGTTTCGGCTAAAATGCTGCCCATGATGAATGCTCCGAAAGCAGGGCTGAAACCAACGGTAGTGGACACCCATGCCATGAGACAGCATAGACCGAGTGCCACGATGACCATTGTCTCGTCGGTCATGAGCTTTCGGGTGGAGCGTAGAAAAGACGGAATGACAAACAGTCCTACAACAAACCACAGAATGAGGAAGAAACCTATGCGAAGGATGGAGCCGAGCATCTCCCCGCCGTCGGGGCTTTGGCCGTTGGCAAGTGCCGACAGCATGACCATCATCACAATGGCCAGGATGTCTTCGAGGATGAGAACGCTCATCACAAGTCCGGCAAACCGCTGCTGCCGGAGCCTCATCTCGTCGAATGCCTTATAGATAATGGTGGTGGACGACATGGCCAACATACCCCCCAGGAAGATACTGTCCATCTGGTTCCAACCAAAGGAATGCCCAACCCCCACACCCAATAAGGCCATCGAGAAGATGATGGACATGGTGGCAATGATGGGAGATATGCCCATCTTGAGAATCTTTTTGAAAGAAAAATCAAGTCCTAAGGAGAATAGTAGGAACATCACTCCGATGTCGGCCCAAGTCTGAATGTCGGCCTTGTCCATCACGTGCATAGTGTAGGGCATGTGCGGACTTACCAGAAATCCGGCCACGAGATAGCCCAACACAAGTGGTTGCTTGAGCCATTTGAATATCAATGTCACTGTTCCTGCAACTACAAGAATCAGCGCCAAGTCTTTGATAAGGGCGGGAAGTTCTGCCATAGGCCACTCCTACACGGTTCCCTCCCAGGCACAGTCGAAACAGGGGATGTCGCCAACAGGATAAAAGGAAGCTGCGAAAGGAGTTGGGAACTTATAGAGTATGATGGTAAAAAATAAGAAAAAACTCTACGACCGCATTGCTTTTCATCTGTTCCGAGTGGAGGCACCCTTGTTTTGGAGGGGCTTGGGACGAACAGTTCTTTTAATCGTTAAATGTTCCTGTGATTTCGCATATCTTCGTAATGACCTCCACAGCTTTTTCCATCACTTGTACGGAAACAAATTCATAAGGACCGTGAAAATTCACTCCGCCGGCAAAGATATTGGGACAGGGGAGCCCCTTGAACGAGAGTTGTGCTCCGTCGGTACCGCCGCGAATGGGCTCAACCTTAGGTGTCACACCACATTCCTGCATGGCTTTCAACACGATGTCTATAACATACATATTGGGATCAATCTTCTCCTTCATGTTATAATACTGGTCGCGCAACTCCACACTCACCGTTCCTTCACCGTATTTTTCGTTCATCTGCTTGGCGATATCTTCCATGAAGTCCTTGCGTTCTTCAAATTTCTTGCGGTCGTGGTCACGAATAATATAGCTGAGTTTGGCCTCTTCGCACCGGCTGTCGATACCGAGCAGATGATAGAATCCCTGATAGCCTTCGGTGGTTTCGGGTATGTCGGTTTCCGGAATATGGCTGTTGAACTCGCAGGCCAGCCTGCTGGCATTCACCATCTTGTCTTTGGCATATCCCGTGTGCACACTCACGCCCTTGATCAGGACTTTCGCTGCAGCTGCATTGAAATTCTCGTATTCCAGATTGCCTATGTCGCCACCGTCCATTGTGTATGCCCATTTGCAGCCAAACTTCTCCACGTCGAAGTGGTGGGCACCCTTGCCGATTTCTTCATCGGGATTGAAGCCGATGCGAATATCTCCGTGCTTAATCTCGTCGTGGTCTCGCAGGTAGCACATGGCTTGAACAATCTCGGCAATACCGGCCTTGTCGTCGGCGCCGAGCAGGGTTGTACCGTCGGTCACGATAATGTCTTCGCCTTTGTGAGCCAACAGTTCCGGGAATTTCTTAGGGGAAGAAATGATGCCGGGGGAAAGTTCTATGTCGCCACCGTCGTAGTTTTTGATGACGCGCGCCTTGACGTTGGCACCACTGGCATCGAGTGCTGTGTCGTAGTGGGCGATGAATCCGATGGTGGGCACGTCTTTCTTGGTGTTGGAGGGCAATGTGGCATAGATATAGCCCATGTCGTCCAATTCAACATCTTTCAGGCCCTCAGCCTCAAGTTCCTCCTTTAAATATTTTGCAAAGATAAGTTGTTTAGAGGTGCTGGGAACGGTGTCGGAGTCTTCTGCCGACTGCGTATCAAACTTGGTGTAATTAATAAATCTTTCAGTGATGTTCATATTATAGGAAAAAGATGGTTGTGAAGCTTGGCTTCATGGTGACCTCGGCGGGACTCAAACCCGCGACACCAAGCTCCGGAAACTTGTGCTCTATTCAACTGAGCTACGAGGCCATACAATGAAATATGTGCAAAAATAATAATTATTTTGGGAAATACAAAGATAATGGAAGAAAATGTAGTGCGCTTTTGTTTTTTTATTGTTTATCCATAACATGGCTTTTCTGTGTGTAAAATAACTTGACCAAATTTCGATGTTTATTTTTTGATCATTCGGAAGAAAAAGGGTTATGTTTTTGTTATCATTTCTTGCACACACGACACAAAAACCATCTCATTTGAACAATTTATATCTCGTCATGACATGGCTGAGGCTTAATCGTGACTTGGTTAGGCCTTAACGGGACTGCGTCCAACTATATTGCGGTAGAGCCGCTGTCGCTCTGTCATTTGATATTCAATCGCGGATGACAAAACAGTGACTGTAAATGTGATTTGGTAAGGTGGCTGATTATCAGGAGAATGAAATATCTTTCATATTTCGCGAATTTCAGACTGACGGAGATTGGTTTTTAAATACGCGAAGCATAGAAGGGTGTTTGTAAATAACGGAGTATTGCTGTATTAGACTTTGAATATTTTTATATTTACAAAGATGGTTGGATTACGTGCGCAAACAATGCTTTGTAGAAGGCACGCAAACATAAGTCGTTCCGCAAGTTTGTATTTACCTTTTTTCTTTTGTCTTATGATTTTTCTTTTGTCTTATGATATAGCAAGGTATATATTGTGGAAAAAACAACACCCACTATTACTGTTATAATCGATGCCTCTGGTCCAAAGCTACCTCCGGTCATTATATCCTCTCCTAAAAGGACTGGAGTAATCAAGTGAGTGCCGAATGGTGGCTCGCCCGAAACGGGGCAGCCAAAGATGTTGCCCTCAAGGAAGTTCCATGCCCAGTGCATCCCAATAGCAACCCATATTGTGTTGTAATAAGTATATGATATGCCCAATAGCCAACCGGAAGCAATGGCAATGGCCAATGCAGATCACAAGGTGGCACCATCATTAAAGATATGCATAATACCGAAAATGAGAGATGAAATGATCAATGCGACGTATATGTTCCAACGATCACAAACCAGCTTGTAGATGATTCCACGACAGATAATCTCCTCGCCCACTGCAACAACGGCAAATAACGTAAGTCCGTAGAACTGGTCATGCAAGCTGAATTCAACCTTTTGGGGCAAGTAATAATTGGATAAATAAAGACAGCCAATGGTGATGGAATCGAAAAGCATGATAACAAGCCAGCCAATGCTAACTTTGCTTATCTGTCTGGTAATGAGATGTGGAATTTTGTTCCCTGTGTAAAGCGTAAGAAACTTGCTATACAGGAATAACAAGATAAAGCAGGAAAGCAAGGCTATCGGAATCTTGAAGAAGACTGAATAATCAAACATTAAGATTGCTTCGAAGAAGCCCAATAGGAAAATAAAGAGCGCAACTCCTATAAATAGGTAACAGCCCCATTCATATTTGTCTTTTTTATAAGCTCTGTTCATAGTGCAAGGGAAATAATTCGGATGAGCATATTGAAACCGATAAAATGATTGTAACAATATTTTTTTTTTGTGTAAACTTTTGAGGGCTGTTACACTCTGTAGGTAAAAGATTTTGTTCTTGATTCATGGTATAAGAATAAGTATTGGGAGAGGAAGGTACCAACGCTTTATTTTCTACTTTACATGTCTAATGCTTGAATTGGTTACAAAGGTATTACTTATTTTCTCAAAATACAACAAAGCGTAAATGGTTTTACCGAATCTCTTATAAATTGATGTTTTTGAGTTTGTATAAAGCCCTCAAGATAAAAGCAAAGGGCTACTCAACTGACGGCATACGACAGAATGGTGGCCAAACAAAACGAAGATGTTGGGGCAGGGGAAAAAGAATAAAAAAGGAAAATAGTCTGTGTAGGATTAAATTTAAACAATTATAAAATGTTTAGCACTGTGTAAGAAAACTTTTTGCAAAAATATGATGTCTCGGTTCCATCAAATAGTTATTCAATAATTAAAATTGCTGTCATTTCGCAAAATAAACGGATAATATAGTTGCAATATTGTGATTATTGGTTAACTTTGTATTCAAAATAGAAAAAGTATATAGATCATAGATTATGAGCAATCTGATAAAACCGGAAGGATATACCGCGCTGCTCGATATGTGCGAAACAGAACAAGGCATCAAGCAAATCAAGGATTTTTTCCAACAAAATCTGTCTACGGAGCTTCGGCTGCGTCGTGTTACGGCTCCGCTTTTTGTATTGCAGGGGCTGGGTATCAACGACGATTTAAACGGTGTGGAGCGTCCGGTTTGTTTTCCTATCAAAGATTTGGGTGAGGCCAAAGCTGAGGTGGTACACTCTCTGGCGAAGTGGAAGCGTTTGACGTTGGCCGAATACAACATAGAGCCCGGCTATGGCATCTATACCGACATGAATGCTATTCGTGCCGATGAGGAGTTGGATAACCTCCATTCCCTCTATGTGGACCAATGGGACTGGGAGGCTGTTATTACAGAAC
This sequence comes from uncultured Bacteroidales bacterium, assembly GCA_937995875.1. Lineage (GTDB taxonomy): Bacteria > Bacteroidota > Bacteroidia > Bacteroidales > Bacteroidaceae > Prevotella. Next base: position 16,528 of record CALKIW010000009.1, read on the forward strand.
AGGAACGTACCATAGGTTATTTAGAAGATGTGGTGCGACGCATTTATGCTGCGATTCTCCGTACGGAGTTTCTCACCTGCGAACGCTATTCCCAAATCAAACCTTTCCTGCCTAAGGAAATTCATTTTATACACAGTCAGGATTTGTTGGACGCATATCCCAACCTTTCGGCCAAAGAGCGTGAGGATGCGGTGTGTAAGAAATACGGGGCAGTGTTTATAGAGGGCATTGGCGGCAAACTGTCGAACGGTGAGAAACACGACGGGCGTGCGCCGGACTATGACGACTGGTCTACGGTGGCCGAGAACGGCAAGGCCGGATTGAATGGCGACATTCTGATTTGGTACCCCGTATTGCAACACTCCATAGAGTTGAGTTCAATGGGCATCCGTGTAGACAAGGAAGCATTGCTGCGCCAGTTGAAGTACACTGGTAAGGAAGACCGCGAAAAACTTTACTTTCATCAGCAACTGCTCAACGACCAACTGCCTCTGTGCATCGGTGGTGGTATCGGGCAGAGCCGCCTGTGCATGATTATGTTGCACAAAGCCCATGTGGGCGAAATCCAAGCGAGCATCTGGCCCGAAGAAATGAGGAAGGAATGTCTGAAGTTTGGGATGCCACTCATTTGACACAGATTGTTAAGCGACTTTCAAGGCTATAGTTCATCAATATTATAAGAGAAACTCCATCTGTCCGTAAATGCTGCACAGCACGGGATATACTGATTCGTGTTATCGTGCAGAGCTACCGAGTAGATGGAGTTTCTCATGTTGATGGCTTTTCTATTTTTTCTTTTTCATGGAGATGATTTCTTGGGCACGCTCCAGAGCGTGGTCGAAATGGTCACAAATGTTTTCTTTGCCCACTAAGTCGTTGAATCCGGCCTTTTCGAGCACTTCTTTCACATTGGGAAGCACTCCGGATAACACGATAGGTGCTCCCACGCGCAGTGAGTGCTCACAAAGTGTGGTAAGGTTGTGTATGCCTGTGGAATCGACAAAAGGAACTCTGCGCATACGTATGATGCGCACCTTGGGGTGTTTCCCCATTTCGTCTATCACCTCCTCAAACTTATTACCGGCTCCAAAGAAGTAGGGGCCGTTTATTTCGTACACTTCAACGCCATCGGGAATAACAAGGCTTTCTGTATCCAGCAGCATGTCAGTCTCGTCTTTGGTGTCTATTTCGTCGATCGCCACGCTGACGTCTACAGCCTCAGATATGCGCTGCATGAAAAGCAGACACGCAATGATGAGTCCGACCTGAATAGCGATGGTAAGGTCGAAAAACACGGTGAGCAGAAAGGTGATGAGCAACACCAGTATGTCGGCTTTGGGGTGTTTCAGCAGGATGACAAAAGTGCGCCAACCGCTCATGTTGTAGGCCACCACTACGAGCACACCGGCAAGGCACGCCATTGGAATATGCTTGGCTAAAGGCATGAGAAACAACAGAATGAGCAGCAACACGATGGCGTGGACAATGCCTGCTATGGGCGTTTTGCCCCCATTGTCAATATTGGTCATTGTGCGCGCAATGGCTCCCGTGGCAGGTATTCCACCAAAAAGAGGTGTAACGATGTTGGCCAGCCCTTGCCCCACCAACTCTGCGTTGGAGTCGTGGCGACAGCCCGTAACACCATCGGCTACGGTGGCAGAAAGCAACGATTCTATTGCACCGAGTATGGCAATGGTGACGGCGGGGGAAATCAGGTTTCTGACAATGTCGAGATTCACCGACGGGATGACGAGCGGAGGCAGTGCGCTACTGATGACGAAACGGTCGCCAATGGTCTCGATGCTGTCTATGCCACCGTAGGTTTTAAGCAGCCATGCAACAACAGTCATGACAAGAATGGCCACCAACGAGCCGGGAATTTTCTTGGCAAAGCGTGGGGTGAGCGCGATGATCACGATACTCAGCACACCTATCGCCAGTGCCCACCAGTTGATAGTGCCGAGAGATTGGACATAGACAATCCATTTGTCGATGAAGCCCGAAGGCACATTGGCAATGGAAAGACCGAACAGATCCTTGATTTGTGTGGTAAAAATGGTAAGAGCAATTCCGCTGGTAAAACCTACTACAATGGGGTAGGGAATGTAGTTGATGATTGTTCCGAGCCGCAATATACCCAAGAGAACGAGGAAAAGCCCTGCCATTATCGTGGCAACGGTCAGCCCACTGATGCCATACTGTTCGATGATGCCATAGACGATGACGATGAAAGCTCCGGTGGGGCCGCCAATCTGTACTTTGCTTCCGCCGAAGACCGAGATAAAAAGTCCGGCGATGATGGCTGTAATAATCCCTTTTTCCGGAGGCACCCCTGATGCAATAGCAAAGGCGATAGCCAATGGCAGAGCAACGATACCTACGATGATTCCTGACATGGTGTCGGCAACTAAAAGTTTCCGACTATAATTTTTCAGTGTTTTTGCCAATACCGGCTTATAGTGAAACATATTTGTTTTCTGTTTTTCGTGATACAATGCTGTGAACAATGGAGAATACAAAGATAGCCATAATTTAATATATGGGCAAATAGCAGCTCATATATGAACGGAGAGCTGGTGGAGGCGTCTCATTTTAGTTTGAGAGGACTGATGCCGCTGTTCAATCTTATGATGGTTGACATGGGTTTTGTCAAGAAAATATAACGGTAATCCGGAGTGTTTTTCCGGACGAAATAGAATCGAAAACCTGGTATATGCGTGGCTTTGCGTCCCTTTTGAGCAGAGCAAACTGTCGGTGGTTGGCGAGAAGGGTTTAATCGCATTGCGTCTAAGCTCTACCCGCGATGCGTTTAAGGCCTTCCCGTGTCGTGACTAAGGCCTATTGCGCGTGCCGTTAGGGCTTAGTCGCGGTCGGATTGAGAGGGGGAAAGGTGAGCAACAAGAGGTGTTAGAGGGCAAACGGCTGAGTGTCAGAAGGTTGCAAAAGCGTGCTATTTTTCGAGTATTTCGGAGAAAAGGTTTTGTGTTTCAGAATACGAGAAATATAGAAGCCTGTTTGTTCGTATTTTTCGTAGAATATAAGTGATGTGGATTTGCTGTAGAATGATGGCTGCAATGAGAAAAGAAGTGTATGGCCGTCAGGCGAGTTCCAACCCCAGTTTGAGTCTGAGTTTTTCGATAGCCGGGTTTTTTCGTCGCAACTCGTCAAAGAGTTCACGCTTGGTGTAGGCTTTTCGCGAGTTGTCGATGTCGGCAAGTTTCAGACTGAGGGTTATCTGATCGTTGCCTAATGTTTTCTTCATTGTAGCCTCTATATTGCCCTTGATGTCGTTTACTTGACTGAGCAATATCTCATTATCGATCACCACCTCAATGTTGGGATAGTCTACGATATGTGGCATGATATTCTTTAGTCGTGACGCCAAGCCCACCAAATGTTGGGGCATACGGTTGCACATCAGCGTCCATTGAATACTGAGCTGTTCTTCGGTGAACTCCTTGTTGCTGTCTGCTGCGGTTTTTGTGTCAGCCTGTTGTGCAACAAGATAGTCGGGCTGCTTAGGTCCTTGTCTCAGAGAACTGAAGGTGGTGCCGATGTTTTTGAGTTTAATGCGCGGCGTGGGTGACTTCGTGACGCTTGCAATCTTCTTGGATGTGCGTTGCGGTGCATCGGTTGGCTGGGGTGTAGAGGGTTGTGTGGCAACAGTTGGGGTTGCTGTTGCTGCCACAGTTTCTTTTTTCTCAACCCCGGCTACCTGCTGGGCCGGTTTGGGTTGAGACTTCTTGATATTCTTGAACAGGGTTTTCAAACGCTTAGGGCTACGCCCCGCCCCGTCGGCATCGTCGTCGGCAGGCTGGGTGATCTGTCCCACGCGAATGAGGGTGAGTTCTACCAAGAGCCGCTTGTTGCTGCTCTGTCGATAGTTCACGTCACACTCGTTCATGATTTTCAAGGCACGATAGAGGAAACGCTTGGGGCATTTTTGAGCTTGCTCCTGATATTTCTGCCGCTGCTGTTGGCTCACTTCGAGCAGTGGAAGGGTCTGTGGGTCGTTGGCCATCATGACGTTGCGCACGTGAGAGGCCAGTCCGTTGATGAGATGCCCCGCATCGAATCCCTTGGCAATGATGCTGTTGAGCAGCACCATAATGTCGCTCACTTTATTCTCCAAAGCGAGGTCTACGATACGAAAATAGTTGTCTGCGGCAAGCACATTGAGGTCTTCAAGCACCTTCTGAAAGGTGATGTTGCCCTGACAGTAACTGGCCACCTGGTCGAAGATAGACAGTGCATCGCGCATGCCGCCATCAGCTTTTTCGGCTATAACGCTGAGTGCCTCCTCTTCGTAAGCAATGTTCTCGCGTTCGGCCACCATCTTCAAATGGTCGATGATTTTAGGCACCGTCATACGCTCGAAGTCGTAAATCTGGCATCGTGACAGGATGGTGGGCAGAATTTTATGTTTTTCTGTAGTGGCGAGAATAAAAATGACGTGTGCCGGCGGCTCCTCGAGGGTTTTCAGAAAAGCGTTGAAAGCCGCAGTGGAGAGCATGTGGACCTCGTCGATGATGAACACTTTGTAACGCCCGGTCTGTGGTGGAATCTGTGTCTGCTCCATCAAAGTCTTGATGTTTTCCACCGAGTTGTTGCTGGCTGCGTCGAGTTCAAAGATGTTCATTGAGCGGCCGTCATTGAACGATTTGCAGCTGCCGCATTCGTTGCAGGCCTCGCCATCGGCTGTGATATGTTCGCAGTTGATGGTCTTTGCAAATATGCGGGCACAAGTGGTTTTGCCTACTCCTCGTGGCCCGCAGAACAGATAGGCATGCGCCAGTTTCCCGCTTTTGACGGCATTCTTCAGCGTAGTGGTCAGCGCCTCCTGACCGACTACGGAACTAAACGTCATCGGGCGGTATTTCCTGGCCGATACTATGTAGTTGTCCATAATGTAAAGTCTGATTGTTAGTAGTTGCAAAGATAGTGCCTTTTGGGTGAAGGGCAAAACAAATATTACCTTTTCTTTTGCTTTTTGGCCTATTTGCATTAACTTTGCAAATGTTAATTGCGAAGGAGACATGGGCAGCAGATTACCTAAGATATGGACCGTTCTGGCACGGTATAAATACCTGATAACAATCGTTATCGGTGTGGCCGTGGTGGGGTTTATCGATGAAAACAGTTTCATGAAGCGCATACAATATGATATGCAGATAGGCCAGATGAAGAGCGAGATTAGGAAATACAACCTTCAGAACGAGAAGGCGACGAAGGCGCTGGACGAGTTGAAACGTAATCCGAAAGCCATTCAGAAGATAGCCCGCGAACGCTATTTCATGAAAGCCGATGATGAGGATATCTATGTGTTGAGTACCGATCAGGAGGCTGCCGAAGAGGCGCGGACAAAAGCAAACGAAATCAATGAAACAGTTAAGTAAAATTCAGAGTATGCTATTTCTGGCGGGCGGTGCGCTCATGGTTATTGGTGCGGGCTGCTTTGCCTTTTTGTGGCAGCAACAGGTGGCTTGCTGGGTGTTCCTGCTGGGCGCATTGCTGTTTGCCGTGATGCAGATGATGCAGTCGTACGAAGGGCGAGACATCACTCTCATGCGTCTGAAGCGCATCCAGAGCCTGGCCGACATTCTTTTTATCATAGCCGGCATCTTGATGGTCGATAACGTTTTTGGGTTTTTCCGCCCCCTTTTCTCCAACATGATAGACTATGTCACCTATGTGTCCAACAAGTGGGTGGTGGTGCTGCTCATCGCGGCAATATTAGAGGTATATACCGTTCATCGTATCGATCACGAACTTTCCAAAAAAAATATAAAAGAGTAAGATATATCTTTAAATAGCATAATTTTTTTTTATGCTTCGTGAATAGATATTATCTTTGTGTGACTTGAAGAAACATTGGTTTATGAATAAAGTTTTATACGCAGTAATCAGTATATTGACCCTTACGTCGTGCGCCAATACGTACACTATAGCCGGTTTGTCGAATGTTTCTATGCTCGACGGACAGAAGCTGTATTTAAAGGTATATAAGGACACGGTGTTGAAGAATGTCGACTCTTGCGACGTGGTGCATGGACAGTTCCAATTTCAGGGGTCGATAGATTCGGTGCGTATGGCCAATATTTTTATAGACGATAATGTAGGTCTGCCGGTGGTGCTCGAAAGCGGTGAGATCCTTGTCAAAATAGACAACACGCAGGAAACTGTTACGGGAACGCCGCTGAATGACAAGCTGACGGAGTTTCGTGAACAATTCACGCAGCTTATGAATCAAAGCATGGACTTGGTGCATCGCCATGATCAGGCTATCATGAACGGCAAGGATATGACGGTGGTTAATGCCAAGTTGGCTGCCGAGGATGCCGCCATCAATCAGAAGATGGACAAGCTCGTGACCATGTTTGTGACCGATAATTTTGACAACATCCTCGGTCCGTATGTGTTTATCAATACCTGCTTGAGCCGTTATGAGGTGCCGATGCTGGATGCGTGGATAGAAGACATTATGAGTAAGGCGACAGACAAATTCAAGAACGACATCCATGTGAAGGAATATTATGAGGCTGCGCAGCAGAATCAAAATATCATGAATGGTCTGCAGGAACAGCCACATCAAGCGCCGGTGTCTCCTGTTGCTCCGCCAATGGATGGCCCGACGCCTAATCAGATGGCAGCGCCACAGGATGCTCCACAGAATTCTGCTGAGCAAACTCCTGCCCCAACAGAATAAAGACATACCATAATTTAATGTACTATGAGAACAATCATTGATGGCGGTATCATTGTCAATGAAGGCAGAAAGTTTACAGGAACTGTCATTATAGACGACGACCGCATCTCTGATATTATCGAAGGAAACAGTAATCCCCGTGCACACTGCGAACGATTCGTGGATGCCACGGGGTGTTTTGTGTTGCCGGGTGTCATCGACGAACACGTGCATTTTCGTGAGCCGGGACTGACGCGCAAGGCCGATATGGAGAGCGAAACGCGCGCAGCGGCAGCAGGTGGGGTCACGTCGTTTTTTGATATGCCCAACACGGTGCCGCAGACAACAACCGTTGAGGCGTTGAGCGATAAAATAAGGCTGGCTGCCGATCGGAGCCATATCAACTACGGATTCTTTTTCGGAGCCACCAAAGACAACACCGGAGATTTTTCCAAGATAGACAGAACGCGTGTTCCCAGCTTCAAGCTCTTTATGGGAGCATCTACGGGAAATATGCTGGTGGATCGCAGAGAAACGCTTGAGCGTATATTCAAGACCTGCGCCGATCTTGACTTGCCACTGATGACACATTGCGAGGACACGGCGATGATCAATAAAAACATGGCGGAGGCAAAGCGGCAGTACGGTGATGACCCCGATATTGCGCTGCATCCGATTATTCGTTCGGCCGAAGCCTGCTTTACCTCCTCATCTTTGGCTGTGGAGTTGGCACGCCGGTTTGGCACCCGTCTGCACATCGCCCATGTGACTACAGCCCGTGAGTTGTCGCTTTTTGAGCCGAGTCGTTCGGGCAGACCTTTGCCACAAATCACGGGAGAGGCTACTGTCGCACACCTGTGGTTTAGTGAGGAAGACTATAAAACGAAGGGGACACTCATCAAATGCAATCCATCGGTGAAGCGCAAAGAAGACCGTGCGGCTCTGCGCGAGGCGTTGGATGACGGGCGTATTGTTGCTGTCGGCACCGACCATGCACCGCACGAGATGAAAGATAAAATCGGAGGTTGCGCCAAAGCGGCTTCCGGAATGCCAAGCATACAGTTTTCGCTGATTTCCATGCTGACGTTGGTGGACGAAGGTGTGCTCTCCATCGAGCGGTTGGTGGAGCTCATGGCACATCATCCGGCTCAGTTGTTCTCGGTAAGTGAGCGTGGATTTCTGCGCAAAGGATATAAGGCCGACATTGCGATCGTACAGCGAACGGACCCATGGAAGGTTTCCGAGAATCTGATTGAAAGCAAGTGTGGATGGAGCCCACTGATGGGACAACAATATCGGTGGAAAGTAAGACAGACTTTCTGCAATGGCCATCCGGTCTACGACAATGGTCATGTTGATGAAACATACTTTGGCGAAGCTCTGCGATTTAGACTCAACGAGGAATAAATGCTTTGCCGGTTTTTGACTGCTTCTGCCCTATGTTATGGACAGTTTCCTGTTATCCACAACAGCTAACCCTTAAAAATAATATCTCTTGATAGCTCGGATATTTTTATTAGTCGTTCTCGCCATCGTATTGCCGGAGCTTTACGTTGAATGGTATATGCGCAATCGCCGCCGCGACCAATCGTGGTGGAGACGTGTGCTGAATTGGATACCTACGCTGGCCATGCTGGTCTATACGACGGTGTTGGCGATGAACAGAAACTTTGTACCCGATGACATGAGGATAATCAATATCTATCTTCTGCTCACGGGACTATACGTCGTGCCTAAGGCTCTCTTTGCTTTGTGCTCGTTGGGGGGCGTGGCATGGAGGCGCTTGACACATTGCCGTTATAATTGGGGCAACCTTGTGGCATTCTTCCTTATTTTGTTTTGCTGGTACTGCATCATTTACGGCTCAACCTTAGGTTTTCGCAAGCTCGAAGTGAGACATATAGATCTGTATTTTGACGACCTTCCCGAAAGTTTTGAAGGTTATAAAATAGTTCATTTTACAGACGCACATGTTGGTAGTTTCAGCGCAAGCGGTAGAAAATTTCTACAAAAAGCTCTCGACAGCATCAATGCGCAGAAACCGGATCTCATAGCTTTTACGGGCGATTTGCAGAATCTTAAGCCACGCGAACTGATTCCTGTCCGGAAACAGTTGGCAGGATTGAAGGCTAAAGACGGTGTTGTTTCGATTTTGGGCAATCACGATTACTGTGAATATATTGATGAGGAGCCTATGGTAGAAGCAGCCTACTGCAGAGAGATGATTACCCGACAGCGGCAGTTGGGGTGGCAATTACTGCTCAATGAGCATAAAGTTGTTTATCTCGGTGGGGACTCAATCGTTGTTGCCGGAGAAGAAAATCTGGAAAAACCTGCCCGTGCCGATTTTGCCAAAACAATGGATAAGGTAAACAAGGGAGCCTTTGTGGTGATGCTCCAACACAACCCTGAGGCATGGGATAAATACATTAAACCGAGCGGTCGTGTACAGCTCATGTTGAGCGGACATACGCATGGAGGACAGGTGGCGTTTTTCGGCTTCCGTCCGATATCCTTGAAATATAAACAGGACTATGGTCTTTTTGAAGAAGACAACAAGGCCCTGTACGTTTCTTCAGGTATAGGAGCACTCATCCCGTTCCGCTTCGGCATACCCGGAGAGATTGCGGTCATCACATTACATACCAAACAATCATGATGTATCTCTACAGACTGTATCAACTATTCATCTTTCTCCCCCTTATCTTAGTAGCAACAATTCTTACGGCTGTTGTTACAGTGACGGGGTGTTTCTTGGGTGACGGCCATTTTTGGGGTTATTATCCCGGCAAACTATGGTCACAGCTCACCATTCGTTTGCTGTTTCTGCCTGTAAAGGTAGAGGGACGCGAAAATCTGGTAAAGGGGCAGTCGTATGTGTTTGTGGCCAATCATCAGGGAATGTTCGATATTTTTCTTATTTACGGCTTTCTCAACCGCAACTTCAAATGGATGATGAAGAAGTCTCTCCGCAAGGTTCCTTTTGTGGGAGCGGCCAGTCAGGCAGCCCATCATATCTTTGTAGACCGCAGTGGAGCATCGGCCGTAAAACGTACCTATGACGAAGCTCGAAAGATACTGGACGAGGGAATGTCGCTGGTAGTATTTCCCGAAGGTGCTCGGACCTTCACCGGACACATGGGCTTCTTTCGTCGCGGGGCGTTTGCCTTAGCCGATGAATTAGGGCTGCCGGTATGTCCACTTACCATCAATGGCTCGTTTCAAGTCATGCCCCGTATGCGGGACTATCGCTGGGTGGAGTGGCATCCGCTCAGTCTGACGATACACAAACCCATCGCTCCGATAGGTCAGGGGCGGGAGAATATTGACTATCTGAAAAATGAAAGCTACCGGGTGGTGATGGAAGGCCTTGTGAAAAGCCATCAGGGTTATGTCGAAAATCCTGACCAATAAATATTGCGTTAAGCATTGTTTTTATCATTTTATTTTATAATTTTGCACTAAACGGAAATCCCATACCACTATGCATGAAAGTGATTCTATAGTTATCATCCCCACATTCAATGAAAAGGAAAACATGGAGAAGATTATTCGTGCCGTCTTTTCATTGGATAAGTGTTTTCATATTCTTGTGATTGACGATGGCAGTCCGGACGGAACGGCACAGATTGTGAAAGGTCTGATGGCTTCGGAGTTTGCCGATCGTCTATTCTTGATCGAACGAAGCGGCAAGCAAGGTTTGGGGACGGCATATATCACAGGCTTCAAATGGGCATTGGAGCGTAATTATGAGTATGTCTTCGAGATGGATGCCGATTTCAGCCACAACCCCAACGATTTGCCTCGCCTTTATGCCGCTTGTCACGATGAGGGTGCCGATGTGGCTGTAGGCTCGCGATACGTCACGGGGGTGAATGTGGTTAATTGGCCCATTGGACGCGTTTTGATGAGCTATTTTGCCTCGCTGTATGTGAAATTTGTTACAGGTTTCAATGTCCACGACACTACTGCGGGCTTTGTTTGCTATCGCCGTCAGGTGTTGGAAACCATCGAACTCGACAAGATTCGTTTCAAAGGCTATGCCTTCCAAATTGAAATGAAGTACACGGCCTATAAGATTGGTTTTAAGATTAAGGAGGTTTCTGTGGTGTTTGTCAATCGCAAGGAAGGCACAAGCAAAATGAGTGGTGGTATCTTTAGCGAGGCACTGTTTGGCGTGATGCGCTTGCGGCTGGATGGATGGTTTCGCAATTACCCAACCAAGAAACTCTCCTGACTCTCTCCTGATAGTGGAAACACGGTGATGAAAGGGAAAGTAGGCTACACACATTCATACAAACGACTGAGCCAATAGATTGGTAAGGCCGAACGATTAGATATGTTTCGTCCTAAGTCTCAAGCATTATCGCAATGTGTATGAGAAGCCATACGGATGCGTTTTGAACAATACTACGGTGCCTTTTGGGTTGAGATACGGAGAGGGGAGACTGTGTCATGGTGTGTTTGAGATAGAAATATACCATACTTTATGACTTAAATATCGGATGAGGAGAATGTAAGAGAAGGAGGAGGGAGCCGTGACGGCTCTATACAAAGACATGGAGTTAATAATGCTTTCGTTGTCTTTCAAAGTAATAATAATACATAATTTAAAGAATTCAGGCTCTACTGTGGTTTTGTCCAAATAGCTTTGCAGCAATCTTCCCTCTTTCAGAGGAATATGGGGAGGCAGGACAGGAGCAGCGTATGAGCTTCTTGTTCAATGACAATACAAGATTTACAACAACTGTATGCAATGCTTCCGCAAGGAGAAGCATTTGTGAAACTACTGGAAAACAAATCTATAAATAACGTTTTCCTGCGGGGACTTGTGGCTTCTTCTGCTCCCATGTTTTTTGCTTCAATTTCTAAAAAGATAAAATATCCCTTTGTTTTTATTCTCCAAGATGCCGATGAGGCCGGTTATTTTTATAATGATTTAAACACCTCTGATACCTCCCGCGATAATGCCAACTCCTCTGATGCGCAGAAAAACGGGCATGTTTTATTTTTCCCCTCAAGCTATCGCAGGGCTGTAAAATATGGGCAGCGGGATGCTGCCAATGAAATTTTACGCACCGAAACGCTTTCCCGGCTCCGTAGTTCCTACGCTGCGAATACTTCACAGTTGTCTTCTTCTAAGGGGAACGGCCAGTCGGGAGAACCACTTTTCATCGTGACCTATCCGGAGGCGATAGCCGAACTTGTTGTGTCTCAAACCCATTTGGACGAACGGCGCATCTCGTTGAGAACATCACAAAACATAGATGTCACCGAATTGCAGCATCGACTGCGCGAACTTGGCTTTGAAGAGAAAGATTATGTCTACGAGCCTGGCGAGTTTGCCGTGCGTGGAAGTATTCTTGATGTTTATTCTTTTTCCGGCGAATTGCCTTTTCGCATAGACTTCTTCGGTGATGAGATAGACACCATTCGGACGTTTTCGGTTGAAGATCAGCTTTCCAAGGCCAAATTGCGCGAGGTAGATATTGTGCCCGAACTGGGTACTCTTGTATCCAACAAGATACCTTTCTTGCAATTCTTACCGCAAGACACGGTGGTTGTTGCCAAGGATATGGACTATGTTCGTGATGTCATAGAGCGCATATACAACGAGGGTTTTTCTACACAAGCGTTCACCGAACGTATGGAAGGGGCCACAGAGATGGAACAAGCGCAAATCCAACGGGAGATGAACAAGGAGAGTACGCTGTGCACATCAACCCATTTTGCGGCTGATGTGGAGAGATTCAGGCAGGTGAGTTTAGCTCCTCCCAACCCCTCTGAAAACCGAAAGTCGGAAGCAACGACCGTTGATGGCGATGACGTTAGCTTTTCTTCTCTTTCAGGAAAAATTGCAGACGCCTCTATTTCCTTCCATATCAGCGCACAACCTTTGTTTCATAAGAATTTCACGTTGTTGCGACAGTCACTTGAAGACTATTTGTTGAAGGGGTATAAACTATATATTTTAGCCGACAGCAAAAAGCAACAGCAGCGCTTGCGCGATATATTTGATGAGATGGGAGGGGATTTGGAACGCTCCGGAGCTAATGCCCAACGGTCGAGAATAACATTCACCCCTGTAGATCGCACACTTCATGAGGGTTTTGTTGATAACGACTTGAAGGTGTGCTTCTTCACCGATCATCAGATTTTCGACCGCTTTCACAAATACCAACTCAAGTCCGACGGTGCCCGTGCAGGAAAGATGGCACTCACCATGAAGGAGCTTCGGGAGATGGAGCCGGGCGATTTCATCGTTCATGTAGACTTCGGAATAGGTAAATTCGGTGGGCTTGTAAGGGTTCCGATAACGTCTCAGGCTCCGTCTTCTATAGGGAAAAGCAGCAGTAACTCCGGTGAAACAGACTCATATCAGGAAGTTATCCGCATTATCTATCAGAACAATGACAAGGTGGATGTTTCCATCCATTCGCTCTACAAAATATCCAAATATCGGAGCAGTGAAGCGGGGGAGGCTCCGCGTTTGAGCACACTCGGTACGGGGGCATGGGAGCGATTGAAAGAAAAGACTAAGAAGCGCGTTAAAGATATTGCGCGAGATTTGATACGTCTCTATGCCAAGCGTCGTGGGGAGAAAGGGTATTCGTTCAGTCCCGACAGTTTTATGCAGCATGAGTTGGAGGCCAGTTTCCTCTATGAAGATACTCCCGACCAGCTCAAGGCCACTCAGGACGTGAAGGCTGATATGGAACGTGCTCAACCCATGGACCGCCTGATCTGTGGCGATGTGGGTTTCGGCAAGACAGAGGTTGCGGTGCGTGCGGCATTCAAGGCAGCCTGCGACTCCAAGCAGGTGGCGGTGCTCGTACCTACTACCGTACTGGCATTCCAGCATTTCCAGACCTTCCGCGACCGGCTGCGAGATTTTCCCGTGCGTGTGGATTATCTTTCTCGTGCACGCTCCACGAAGCAAACCAAACAGGTGTTGGAAGATCTTGAGAGCGGAAAGATAGACATTATCATCGGCACACACAAACTATTGGGCAAGACAGTGAAGTGGCACGATCTCGGATTGCTAATTATAGACGAGGAGCATAAGTTTGGCGTGAGCACCAAGGAGAAGCTCCGCAAGATGAAAACCAATGTCGATACCATTACCATGTCGGCTACGCCGATACCGCGAACGCTGCAGTTCTCGCTGATGGGGGCGCGCGACATGAGCATCATGCGCACCCCACCACCTAACCGTTACCCCATCTACACCGAGCTAAGCACGTTTGGTCATGAGGTGATAACCGATGCCATCAACTTCGAAATGAGCCGCAACGGACAAGTGTTCTTCGTGAACAACCGTATCTCCAACCTCCAAGAAATTGCCAATTTGATACATAAGCATATACCCGACTGCCGTGTAGCCATCGGGCATGGGCAGATGTCGCCCGAACAATTAGAGAAAGTCGTCATGGGATTCATCAATTACGACTATGATGTGCTGCTTTCTACGACCATTGTGGAGAATGGCATAGACATCCCCAATGCCAATACGATCATCATCAATGGTGCTCATCGCTTCGGACTTTCCGACCTTCACCAGATGCGTGGACGTGTGGGACGCTCCAATCGCAAGGCTTTCTGCTACCTGCTTGCTCCTCCCAAAAGCGTGCTTACGCCTGAGGCGCGTCGCCGGTTAGAGGCTCTCGAAGCCTTCTCGGAGTTGGGCAGCGGATTCAATTTGGCTATGCAGGATTTGGATATACGGGGTGCCGGTAACCTGTTGGGAGCCGAACAGAGTGGTTTCATGGAGGATCTGGGTTACGAAACCTATCAGAAAATACTGAGTCAGGCGGTTACCGAACTTCGCAACGAAGAATTTTCAGATCTCTATTCCGAAGCTATCGAGCAAGGGAAGGAAATCTGCGGTAGTGATTTTGTGGAAGATTGTGCGGTGGAAAGCGATTTAGAGATGTATTTCCCCGACACCTACGTGCCTGGCAGCAGCGAGCGGATGTTGCTCTATCGTGAGCTCGACAACATCGAGAACGATGATGAACTCTCGGCCTATCGCGACCGACTCATCGACCGTTTCGGCCCGGTGCCGCCCGAAGGAGAAGAGTTGATGCAGGTCGTTGCGCTCCGACGCGTGGGCAAACGACTTGGTTGCGAGAAAGTAACGCTGAAATCGGGCGTGATGAATCTTCAATTTGTTTCCAATCAGGATAGCCCATTCTACCAGAGCCCCGCTTTTGGTCGCATTATCAAATATGTGATGGCCAATCCTCGTCGTTGCAATTTCAAGGATAGTCGGGGCCGCCGCCTTATCCACGTGGAAGATGTGCCAAGTGTCGCTGAAGCTGTCGGTATTATGCGGCAGATGGAAAAGCAGGAATAAAATATGGCGTTCGCTATTGCTGTTTCTTTCGGTTTCAATAGGATGATACAACTTTGACGTCAGCCTGTTGCGTTTGTCGCGTGTTTATATTTTGTTTGTCATACGATGGTGTCTCGTATGGAATTTGCCCATACTCCAAACGCAACACGCTGACGTCAGTGTCGAGTCGTGACATGAAGACATGAAGAACAAGTATCAAAGGGGAATCTTCAAAACTTGCACAATCGTGTTTATATGT
>CALKIW010000010.1 GCA_937995875.1 uncultured Bacteroidales bacterium
TTACTGCTATGGTTGCAAGCGAGTGTCTTGCAGCGTAGAATTGCAGATTATCTACACCTACTTCACGACCAATGTCTTTTAAACCGATATTAACAGCTTTATTAAACGACTTCATGTCGTAATACCGCTTATGGAACTCAAAGATACGTTCATCATCGCGGTATTTCTTAACTATAGGCATTATGCAGGGCGGAACATTTACTTGTATTTCAGCTCGGTCACTTCTCCTGTCCTTTGTTTTTGTACGGTTGTATATAATGGTCTTCCCGTCAAATTTTGTGGCATTATAAAGGTCAGCAGTGTTGATTCCTAACAGACAAAATGAGAGCTTAAAGCAATCGAGTGCCAAATCACGCCTGTTGTATCTTCCTCTTACATTCTTGCCATCATAAGGGAGTGCGAATATACGCCTTATTGTGTCTACATCCAACGCACGTTTCTTGGCAACATTCTGTTGCACGGGCTTATACTTGTCGAGGGAGTTTTTTATTTGTATAATGCCGTTATCCTCATCATTGTAATAATCTCGTGCAGCATTGAATATTACCTTGAGGTATATTGGATAGACCGATTGCGCTCTTGGTCGGTCTTTAAGGCTCTCTTCAAACGCTTTTATTGACTTCACGGTGATTTCTTGGCACAGTATGTCTTTACGACCGTAAAAAAGCATTAAAGCATTGAGAGCTGTTTTGTAATTTGCTATTCCCTTCTTCTTAGAGTTGGCTTTTATCCATTTGTCCGCAAAGTCTGAAAAAGAAATTCCCCTTGTTTCTTTTTTGCGTTTAATATAGTTTACAATCGTGTCTATATCAATGTCATTAAATTCAAGACTGAGTTCGTTTACACGTTTTCGATATTTTTTTATCAAATCATCGCACCTGTCGAGAACAATCGCATTTTTTATTTTGAAAGACGCCGTGATGTCTTTTTTAGTAACAAACATCGTTGTCGGGAGAAATCTTACTTTCCCATTATGTGTGAAACGAATAACAACATTCCAAGTTCCATCTGAACGTTTGTTGCCTTTCTTAATAACTGCTTTTAATGTAGCCATATCTTTTCAGTCAATATTCAGTCAATAATTTAGGTTTACTTGTGGCTTGCAAACTGTACTTGTGGAAATGCCACTTCTGTCTTGTGGATTGTTTAGATTCCTTAGAAAGCCAGTAAAAGCCTGTGTTATAGTTCAAAAAAAGACGGAAATCCTTTTTTTTGAGGACTTCCGTCTATGCGCTCCAGGATGGGCTTGAACCAACGACCCCCTGATTAACAGACTTTAGTCCACTTTTGTTGAATGTGTTGTAATACAATAAATTGTAGTTTTTATCACTTTATTTTAGTTAATATTCAGTCAATGATTATACAAGTCTCCCATGAAACGTAACCCGATATATTGCAACTATTTCCGATTTGTCAATCTTGAACTTTGGGTAGTTCGGAGAGATGCACCATAGAATTTCATCATCGTTATCGTCTACAGACAGGTGTTTAATCATTCTGTCATCGTGTGTGATAATCATGTACGTCTTATCTGGGTCCAACCTCTCCCATCTGTCTACTTCTATTATGGATATAAAGTCACCCGGCTTGATGTCTGGCTCCATAGAGCACCCTATGACAGGGAACGCCCCTATTGATGACGGCATTCCAGGCAGGTTTATCCACCCCGTTGGTTTCATGTTGCTAAGAATGGTTGCAAGATCTTGCTTACCCGCGCTCACGGGGAGGTCGCCATAATATGGCACTGCCCCCTTTGTTTTCTCACTCGCAACGACCGGAGCTTCATTGTTCACTTCTTCAACAAGCATGGAGCCCTCGCCAGTAAGTAGCCAATCTATATTCAAATCAGGGCATTGCTTCTTAATCTTTGACATTACCTTGCTTCCCATATTATCGCTGGCATTTTTTACATAGCCACGCCCTAAGCCAGCATCTTTTTCAAAAGCGGTTTGCCCTTTTCCTTTTTGTTTTAGGAAGAAGGCAAGTCTATCACTTACGTTGTTCATAATATAATAACTGTTAAAAAATTGAACATAATCAGTATTTTGTTTGTGTTACTGAATTTAATCAGTATATTTGCATCGCATTTGGTCAAGAGATGCGAATGGCATTGCTAAATTTTCCCCCATAGGGAGTTTAGATAACTCACCCCTGCAAGGCTTGACCACTTGCAGGGGTTTTTTGTTTTATATACAACCGACCTCAAACACATAAAGGTTCAATCCGTGCAGTCCTTTTCGTCTTATCAACGATATATAAAACTGCTCTCTCAATGTGAATATACCCACACTCGCAAAATCCTGCTCCGTTTTGACCGTAACGACAGGTGCTTATGCCGAAAGGTTGTGTTTGTGGAAGAATGGCGGAAAGCATACGTTTTCACGATTGGGTTTTCACTCACTGTTCAAACTATAATTAAATATAGAGATAAGATAAAGAAAATTGTGGGTGAATCTGCTTATTATAACATAAGCATAGACGGTTATATGGAACTAACTTAAAATTGTACAAAATATGAAAGATTACAGTCAAATTCCTACATTCTCCGAGTTTTCAGACTTCATAAACAGGATGAACTTTGATTTAGATTCAGAATCTCTATATAAAGAGTTCACTGACAGAGGTTGGACTACGAAGAAGGGGAAACCAATGGTAAGTTGGACTGCGCTCATAAACGCAAGAAACGGCGTAATGCTTGCGCGAAAGGGTACGGGTGCGAAGTGTGTGGAAAGACACAAGGATCTATGAAACTACATTACCTTGAACACACTGTTGGTAGGCATGCGTGGGAGTATAGCATCAAA
>CALKIW010000011.1 GCA_937995875.1 uncultured Bacteroidales bacterium
TATATATTCTTTAGTCAGACTGTTTTTTATTATTATTAATATAAATTTAACACAATATAACTGTTCTGCGGTAAGTGTATGGCGCGGCTTCAAACCTCGAATAAGGCTTGAATAGCACTAAAAGAAGTTCGGTTGTGTTTCTTTGGCAACTGAAATGACAGAATGCAGTTCAAGGAATGCGTCAGCCCCGAAATCCGAACGAAATGTGCATGAGTTTTCAACTTGATTTTCAATATGCGTACCCCCCGCTCACTTCCGTTATTGTCAGGTGCAATCCATGCCCAGTCAAGCCTTTTGCGGCCATAGCAGTCACGCTCATTAGAATATGCTGCACCCGCACCGAAAAAGAATATTCATAATTCGTTTGGGAAATAAGTGGAAATAACTTATTTTTGTACATAAGTCTATAACCCCAAAGGAAACAGATTTTTTGAAAACAACAAGAAACACCGTCCCATCTGAGCAGCCTGATGTTTTGCAACAGGCCGACGCCAATGACAATATCCCTTGGTTTGCCCTACGACTGTTCAACACGAGGCAGCAGGAAATTGCCGAAAGTCTGCAAGACAAGGGGCTGACGGTGTTCATCCCCATGGAATACGCCACCGTTGAAGACCGCGAACAGCGCGTGAAACACGTGTTGCGACCAGTGGTGCGCAATCTTCTGTTCGTCCAAAACACGATGGGACAACAGGCCATCCGCAAAATCATTCGGGACATTCCCTATCCAATGAGCGTCATCAGGAAAGAGCGCGAAAACCTCGACTATTATGAGATTCCCGCCCGTCAGATGTTTGAGTTCATGGCCATGTGCAACCCCGACATTCTCGTCAAAAAATATTTGAGCGAGGCTCAGGCCAAACTCAAAGCGGGCACGCCCGTGCTCGTGACGCACGGCCCCCTCAGAGGCCTGCGCGGCAAGCTCGTGCGCTCCAACAAACACTATTTTCTGCTCAAGGAAGTGCCGGGGCTGGGCGTGATGCTGAAAGTGACAAGATGGTGTTGCAAGCCCTTAGACACGTCGGGGAACAACAGTCTGTAGAGCACATTCCCGCCTTTCTGCCAACCGTCTCAAGCATCGTTGCGGCCGTCCCGCAACGGGCAGGAGCAACCGGAGCCGGCATTATTTAGGCGACTTGCTGCTTGCATACAGTTTTCCTTTCAGCCACTTTCTCACCGGCTCGTCATACAGTTTCAGACAAGCCCACGCAATGCCGAATGCGACACAGATGATACCGACATTGAGCACAATATGCTGCCATACCGGCGCATTGATGTTGCGCTCCACCCAAGCCATCTGCATATACATCAGTGGGAAGTGAGTGATGTATAGCGGATAGGAAATCTTACCGAGAAACTCGCACCATTTTGTACTCTTTTTGTCGGTGGTCTTGCTGCCGGCCCCTATCAGTACAACGATGGGGAACATCACGACAATGGCCAAAACCTGAAACAGACCGTCGGCCACACACGAGCGGCCACCGATCTGCGGCGTGGCAAAAAGAACGACGAGGATGAGCGATGCCCACCAGAATCCGCCACGCATACCGAGCGGACTGCCGCTTGGATTCTTCTCTGTCATCCTGCCGGGCAGTATGCGCGAAATGAGCAGACCGCAGAGGAACGGATAGAGCAGTCGGCCGAAACCGATATAGATTTGGTCGGGCGTAAGGCTCCAACCGCCAATCACGTCGTATTTGGCAGCGGCAAAAAGCCCGAACACATCCCACCCCATCGTCATGTCGAGCGTCATGAAAATGCTCGCCACCGTGAGAATGGCCAAGAATGCTGTGGGCAGTTTGCGAAGCACGAAGGCATAGAGAATGTTACCGATATATTCGAGCGTGAGCGACCAGTTGGGACCGTTAAACGAATTGGTCTCGCCCCATCCGCGAATATCCAGTCCGGGACCCGTCGGAATCATCAGAAGACCCATCAGCAGACACAGAAAGAACTTCCATGCCTCCACCTTGGAAATCAACGGAAAACCCTCGCTCTGCCCCAAAAAGAAAAGTGCCGCACCGATGAGCGTTCCCGCAACTACCATAGGGTGCAGGCGCACCAAACGGCGCTTGAAAAACGCCCAGTTGCTCATGCGATTCCAACGGTCGTCATAGGCGTAGCCAATCACAAAACCCGAAAGCACAAAGAAAAAGTCTACGGCCAGATAGCCATGATTGATGTGCTGCGTGCCGAAGACGGGAATATAGGTTTCGAAAGCATGAAAAAGGATGACCATCAGCGCGGCCACTCCACGAAGACCATCCAATATTTCGTATCGTGGCTTGGAAGGCAGATAGATGTCTTTTTGAGTCATGTCAGGTTTAGTTTCTTAAAATAATGTACAAAAATAAACTTTTTATCAAAGAAAAAACACCGATTGAATATTAAAAATAGTGAACATGGCATTTGTGCTGCCTATTACTGATTTACATCTGAATCATGAAAACAAAAAAGAGAAGGAATCTTCTCGGAATACGCAATACCTAAAGAGACGTTGTAGAGAAAGATACACGTCTGCCAACTATACAAACGATATAAGCCTCTATGATGAAAGCGATATAGGCGAGTAAAGGAAATAACTATAGCCTAACCTTGCACAGTTGCCCCAAAATGCTTATATTTGTAGCCCTTACA
Organism: uncultured Bacteroidales bacterium; assembly: GCA_937995875.1. Classification (GTDB taxonomy): domain Bacteria; phylum Bacteroidota; class Bacteroidia; order Bacteroidales; family Bacteroidaceae; genus Prevotella. Next base: position 2,638 of record CALKIW010000011.1, read on the forward strand.
CAAAAACCAAGACCAATATGGAGAAACTTATCATCAACTCGTTTGAGGAATTTGCCGCCTACGAAGGCAAGTCTCTTGGTATATCGGAATGGCTTGAAGTAGACCAAGAGAGAATTAATCATTTTGCCGATGCCACGCTCGACCATCAATGGATTCACGTCGATGTGGAGCGTGCCAAGCAGGAAAGCCAATACAAAAACACCATCGCTCACGGCTATCTCACGCTCTCGCTCCTGCCCCACATGTGGAACGAGATTATCGAGGTGAACAACCTGAAAATGATGGTGAACTACGGCATGGACAAAATGCGCTTCGGCGTTCCCGTCATCACCGGCTCCCGCATCCGCCTCTCTGCCAAGCTCAACAAGATTGAGAATTTGCGGGGCGTATGCAAAGCCCAAATTGGCTTTGCCATCGACATCGAAGGGCAGCGCAAACCGGCACTCAGAGGCGAGGCACAGTTCCTCTATTATTTCAACAAC
>CALKIW010000012.1 GCA_937995875.1 uncultured Bacteroidales bacterium
TCGGCAGCGGATATGGCGAGATTGCCTACTTGGGCGACCGCTATCAGATGAGCGTAGACCGTCTGTCAGACCTCCAAGACCTCATCGACAAGTACAACGCAGCAGACGCAGCAGGACAAGTTTCCGCCCTGAATGACATCATCGCTTTTATTTACGATGATTACCGTCAGGTGATGCTGGCAGCTCACAAGCGCATGGACTTGGTTGTTGGTTCGCTCCTTATGACTGGTAAGGCAGTAGTTCGTAATAAGGATAAGGCTGTTACAGACCAAGATGCTACCGAATTCCTCAACATCGAGTTACCATTTAACGTACTCACTCCAGAGAAGAAAGATGTTGTCGTTGACAGCAAGACCAAGATGGTGTCTTGGTTGCAGGCTAAGCTCAACGAGATTGCTCCTGATTATGGGAAGTACAACAAGATGATTATGTCTCGTGGTACTTTCGTAAAGAACATTCTCGGCTCAAGCGAGTTTGGCGAAATGTTCAAGATGCAGCTCGGTCAGAATCAGATGTATCTATCCACAGGATTAGTTACTTCCGACCTTGCATCGCAGCTGTTCACGGGCATCGGTCTGCCTGCCATCGAGATTAAGGAGGATTATGTTAAGGAACAGACCGGTAAGAATGTGCAGGTGTATGCAGATGGCTACATTACCCTGCTTCCACAGGACAAGGTTGGTTATATGCGCTTCCACACTCCTTACGAGGCTACTGACCCCGTTCCGGGTATGACCTATACCGACGCTGGTGCTGGTGATATGCTCATAGCAAGTAATCGTGACCATAACGGTCGCTATCTCGAATACACCGCAGAGTGGATTCCGCAGATTGCCGACCCGACAACCATCACTAACATTGACCTCTCTAAGGTGAACGCCTAATGACGGTTAAGGAATACATATCGAGCAAGTTTCAGTCTTTCGGCATACAAGTGTCGGAGGCTGACTTGTTGGATATGTCCCTCAACGCTAACAAAGATTTGGAGGAAGAAGTAAGCCAAGAGAACATCGGCTCTGTGTCGGTGGCTATGGCTCGCTTCATCCCATCCCTTTTGCTTCGTGCTACCTCAATCAGCGAAAGTGGTTTCTCAATGTCGTGGGATATAGGCGGCATAAAGAGTTATTACTCGATGCTATGTAGGCAGTACGGACTGAAAGACGAACTCAACGACAACAAGCCTAAAATCCGCTTCCTATGATATTCGCCCCACACATATTGCAGGTTAAGCAAGTCCTTCCATTCCAGGAGGATGAGTTCGGGCACGCTATCCCCGGTACGGGTGGCGAACAGTGGGTGACGCTTTGCAGATGCAGGTGCGACGACAACACCACCAAGGAGTTCAAGTCCGCCAATGGTGAAGTGTTCCGACCCGATTACCACGTAGTATGTGAGATGCGAGTGGATGTCAAGGCGGGAACGGAGGTAAGATGTATTGAGGGTGACAGCGTAAGGGGCGAGGGAAAGGTTTACATCGTGAAGAATACCAACTATTTCAACTATTCTGAAATATGGTTATAGATGCAGATTTCTCCGATGTGGACAAGTTCTTCGATGATGGGGAATGGGAGGTCGAGAGTGCGATGATAGACGTTGGCGATGAAGCCGTAAAGGACGCGAAAGCCAACCACACCTATCAGAACCGCACGGGCAACCTTGAAGCATCCAATGATTACGATGTTGACAAGGACGGGCTGACACTCACCAACTCTGCCGACTACGCTTCCTACGTCGAGGCAAAAGGCTATGATGTATTGAGTTCTCCTGCGCTGAGAGCCGAGAAAAGACTAAAGGAAATATTTGAGTAATGAAAAAGTATATAGGAACAAAAGAGGTGCAAGCAACACCAGCAATTCGCAAAGGTGGTAATGTTTATCTGCCAACAGACCCAATCCCAAAGACTATGGAAAAGGTTGAAGATGGGTACAAGGTCGTTTATGAGGACGGCTATGAGAGTTGGTCTCCAAAGGAAGTGTTTGAAAGGGCTTACATGCCTGCCGACACATTCAAAGACCGCCTTGTGATAGAGTATAAGGAGTTGGCAGTACGGCTGGATAAACTATGCAATTTTGTTAATAGCCCAAAGTTTGAAGAAGTTGTAAATGACAAGGAGCAACGAGAATTGCTTTTGCGTCAGCGTAAGTGCATGGGTGAATATCTGTATGTACTTGGCAAGCGTATTGCGAACTTATGATAGTAACCACCGACATAGCAGATATTCTGTTTCGGGACTGCAAAAGCCTTGGAATAGACATCGTGCCCTTTGGGAAGACCCTAACAGAGGAACTAACAGACGAGCGCATCACTATCCATGTCAAAGGGCAGACGCCAGAGAAGTATTGGGAAAAATGCTTTTGCGAGGTGAACCTGTGCGTCCCCGACCTTAGCCCTACCGAATCCAACTATCCACGTCTGAAAGCGTTGGAGCGCAAGGCAAAGGAGAAGTTCAGAAGCGTAACGGACACTTTCGACGGCACGAGGTATCTCTACGAGGTGGACACTATCACCATTGAAGCGGACACTGCTTTGAAGTGTCATTTTGTTAATTGTAGATTATTGTTTAACGTTTTAAATACGATTTGATATGGGAAAGACTATTACAGCCGTCAATATAAAGAAATTGTGGTACGGCGACACATCAGAGATTACGGCCAAGGTTACGGGACAGACGTTGTTTGCAATGCTAGAGCAACTTACAGAAGTAAAAAATGTGCATCAGGACACATGGACGCTGGAGGAAGCCGAAGCAAGCAAGACTAATTTCAAGAATCAACTCACTGGAAAGACGTATCGTTCTGACAAAGAAATGGGCGATGTTATCATGAATTTCACACTTGGCGAGTACGACTATCAGACCAAGGCAGACCTGTTGGGTGGTACAGCCACTGAAACATCATGGGAACGTGCTGCGGGAAAGGTGAACATCGAGAAGTGTCTTGTTGGACTGACAGAGGATGACCAGTATATCGTCATTCCTCGTGCCGACATTGTTGCTCGTGAGGCAACAACGGACAAGGCTGTGGGATTGCCTGTAGTAGGGACAGAGCTTGAGCCAACAGTAGATGGTGTAGCTCCTGAATATTGGTTTGACGCTTCCGTTGTCAAGGCAGGCGAATAAAGTAACCGAATGTATAACGTAGGGTGGGAAGTGGCTTAGACCACCTCTCACCCTTTTTGTTTTTATTATGAGCAAAGCAAGTAAATTAGTTTCAGATGCCGTCATAGGAAATGACTTTTCTATTGTCTATGTGAACAGTAAGGCTTATACGATACATCCTCCCACGATCAAGGTACTCGCAGGAGCAATATCATGTATCAGTGATTTAGAGTTAGGCGATAATACCACGTTAAAGGATATGTTGCTTTCCGCTAAGGACTGCAAAGCATACGCAAAGGCTCTGTCATGGTTTATTAAAGGCAATCAGTCGTTGAGTGCAGAACTATACAAGGGAACGTTTGAGGAGGTTATAGACGCCCTTTCGTCTGCTTTTGATTTGATTGGTGTAACCCCTTTCTTGAAAGCTGCCAGTTTGACGAGGAACGCAAGCCTGCTGGCAGCAAGTCCGAGATAGTCGGCAACCGTACCCTATTGGGACAGATAGCGTCATTCATGGATAGCTTGCATCTTACGTATGACGAAGTGGTTAATAAGATTCCTTATCGCAACCTCATTATTATGCAGAAAGACAAACAGCATGAGGTGTATGGAGACGTGGTGAAAACCATCAGTGGTAAGGATATGGCAAAACGTAGAAATAAAAAATAGAATATGGCACAGCTTAGTTTCAAAATTCAAGCAGAATGGGATAAAGTTCAGCGACTTAGAGAAGAAATAGCAAAATTGAAGCAGGAGATAGGGAAAACTGACGCTATTCAGAATCCTACGGCATTCAATAAGCTGAATAGTAAGTTGCAGCAAACAGGAAAAGAGCTTAGCAGCGTCACGGGAAAGATTGCGCAGGCTTCCGCTACAATGGAAACAGACTTCAGGCAGAAGATATATGCTGCATCGCAAAGCGTAAATGGTTTTACCGAAAAAATTATTGCTCAAAAGAACGTTGTCAAAGATGTCGCTTTTAATGTCAGAAAACTTGGAGATGCTTATCGTGAAGCCAAGAAGTATAGTCCGATATCTGCTTATGGGAAGTTCGCTGAATGGAAAGCTGCCAAGCGTGCGTTGGAAGAGGAAAAAGCAACGTTGTTCGGTCTGACACAAGAGCAAGCCAATGCACGTTTATCAGTGAAGAAACTCCGTGATGAGTATGCCTCACTAAGGCAAGAGGGCGGTGGAACAGCTGAAACAATGAATCTGCTTACCTCCAAAATGAAACAGATGGGAGCTGCCGTATTGGGTGGCATGGGGTTGAAAGAGCTTGCAAGCAGGATTATCTCTGTGCGCTCTGAGTTCGAAAGTATGGAAACATCTCTAAAAGTCCTTTTGGGTGGTAGTCAAGAAAAATTGAATACTATCATGGGGCAAATCAAGGAGTATGCCCTTGCTTCTCCTCTGAATACAAAGGATATGGTCGGCGCCGTACAGATGATGACATCTTTTGGTATCGAAGCAGAGAAATCCATCGACTACCTTAAAGCCATTGGAGATATATCCATGGGTGATACAGGAAAATTCAACTCCCTTGCGCTGGCATTCTCGCAGATGAGCAGTGCTGGAAAACTGATGGGACAAGATCTTATGCAAATGGTCAATGCTGGATTCAACCCGTTGGAGGAAATTGCACGTAAGACAGGAAAATCAATAGGAGAACTCAAAGAGGAAATGTCTAAGGGTGCTATCTCTTCCAAGATGGTTCAGGATGCTTTCATCTCAGCCACGAGCGCAGGTGGCAAGTTCTTTGGCATGTCCCAAGAGGGTGCAAAGACTCTCAACGGGCAGATTTCCATGCTTCAGGAGAGCTTTGATATGATGTTCAACGAGATTGGACAAAAGGGTGAAGGAGTTGTGATGAGTGCCGTTCAGACCGCTACGAAGCTTGTGGAAAACTACGAGCAGGTTGGGCGCGTCATTCTTGGTCTTGTAGAAACATACGGAGCGTATCGGGTTGGCTTGGCTATTGCTACCGTAGCCGAAAATGGTCATACTATTGCTATGACGCTTGCAAGGGCACAGATACTCCTTACTCAAAAGGCACAAGCACTCCTCAACACTACGATGCTCTCCAATCCTTATGTATTGGCGGCAACGGCATTGGGGGCATTGGTGGGAGTGATGATCTCGCAGAAGACAGAAACAGAACGTGTCGCAGATGCTACCAAACGATACAATGAACAAAAAGAGAAAATCATCGAGCAGGAAAAACGTCATAACGAGGAAATACAGAGACTTTGCGATATCGCCGGAGATGAGAGTCTATCAACCGATAATAGACGACTTGCTCTTGTAAAGCTGGAACAGAAGTATCCATCCATTTTCAAGAAATACGACACAGAAGCAGAAAAGCTTGCGCATATCCTTGAAATAAAACAACAGATTGCTGCATTAGATGGAAAAACATCTATCACAAATGCAAAAAATGAGGAAAATAGAATAAACAATCGAATAAGAAGCATTAACGAATCATTAAAAGCAAGGGAGACTGGAAGCAGTGGACACAAAGACAATAATATTGGTATTTCATCCCAAGCCTTAATGGATGAAAAGAAAGCCCTTCAAAAAAGAAAAGAAGAATTAAAGAAACAAACAAGTAAGAATACGGCAAATAATTACTTGAAAGACCTTACTGGAATCAGTAATGCAGATCTTAATAGACAAATAAACCTGCGTAAAAATCTACTTGCCAAAATGTCTACAACTGGACACAAATATGGGAAAGTAACCTATGGCGGAGCAAAGGGAACATTCACACGTGAAGAACTTGAGGGGCAAGTTGGTATATTGCAAGCAGAAAAGACGAGAAGAACAAAACATTCTGTCATTACGAAAAAAGACTTGCAAGACAAAAAGAAAGCATTACAAGCTGAACTTGACGGGCTTTCAGAGATAGAAGCAAAAGGGAAAAAAGGAGCTGCATTAAAAAAGAAGATTGCTGCGCTCACAAAAAGAGAAAATGATGCTTATTCTGTTTCTACAGATAATAGAGGAAGTGGTAAGACAACGGTTAGCATCCCAAAGCAAGCAGACTACGATAAGCTCGCCCGTGAGCGTTATGATGCAGAGCAAGAGCTTGCCGATAAATCATCACAGGTGTACATAGATTCCTTGCAAAATGGTTATGAGAAAGAAAAGAAGCAGCGAGAACTCAACCATAAGAAAGAGCTTAACGACTTGGAAAAGTACAAACGTGACTTCTTGCAAAAGAAAATCAGTGACGCCAAGCAGATATTCGAGGCAGACCCCAAGAATAAGGACAAGAAGTTCGACGGATCAAAAATCACGCTCACCGAAGCCGAGCAGAAGCAGTACGACGAGATACGTGCCAACATCTTAAAGAAGCAACAACGGGAGGATAGCGACTATCAAAGACAGCAGATAGAATCGCTCAACGCTTATCTGAAGGAATATGGCTCATTCGAGGAAAAGAAACTCGCCATAACGCAGGAGTATGAGGAAAAGATACGCAAGGCTGGTTCAGTCGGTGAGAAAGCCACTCTTGAAATGCAGCGTGATAAGGATATTGAAAAAATAAAGAATGACGATTTGCAAAGTTCTATCGACTGGAATGGCGTATTTTCTGACTTACAAGGGCATACCAAGCAATACCTACAAGGTTTGCGTAATCAATTGCAGGATTTGCTCAACACGGGAGACCTTCCTATTGACCAAATGCAGGTAGTCTCTGATAAAATAAATGCTATTGACGATGAGCTTGGAAAGCAGCAGGGTGTTTGGGATTTTATAGGAGAAAGAACTCGTGAGCACAACCGATTGCTGAAAGAAGCAGCTGATGCACAGGAAAGATTGAACGTAGCTAAGTCAGAAGAGGTTGGCGCCAATGCCAATTTGGGATTTGTCAAGATGGGCGTGCAGAAACGTTTGTCTGATGCAGGCGTGAAAATGAATATCGGTGATATTTCA
>CALKIW010000013.1 GCA_937995875.1 uncultured Bacteroidales bacterium
GATCTAAGGGCAGTTTAAGCGAATGTTAAAGGATTTAAGTGGACACTAGTGATACAGCAATATCTTCTTTCCACATTGCTTTCCGTTTAGAGTTGTCAGTCGATAGTCCACCCATTCTCATTCTAATGATATATCGTTTTAAATAGGCCACTCTCAAATTGTGTTCATACAAAGCTCGCACCAAAAAATCCGTATCAGCCGCAATCTTATACTTTTCATCGTAGAGGCCAATTTTCTCCATTGTTTCCCGTCGAATGTAGCAAGTTGGGTGCAAGGGAAGCCATCCAAACTTTATCTTTAACTTTGAATAAGAGCCGCTAATCCAATTACGTACAGGTTTATCAGTATTCTTTTCGTCAACGAACAGTCCATCACCATACACAACGTCTGCCCCAGTACGTGCAAATTCAGAAGCAATATCACTCAACACATGACTGTCAAAAAGAAAATCGTCTGAGTGGACCAATCCAATAACATCACCTGTGGCCATGCGAACACCCTTGTTAAGAGCTTCATACATGCCATGATCAGACTCTGAAATATATCGAAAACTGAAATGAGGATGTTTTTGCTTAAATTCTTCGGTCTCACTTATTGCTGCATACCGCTTAATGATATCAACCGATCCATCCTTGCTCGCTCCATCCACAATGATATATTCTATCTCGGGGTAATCTTGAGACAGTACGCTTTTAATAGCTCCATCTAAAGTGGAGAACCGATTATAGCAACTTGTAATGATTGAAAACTTCATGATTCAAACCATTTTCTTAGTTTTGTTTCTATGATGTCTACTGCATGGCCTTTTTCTATTTGTTTAAAATCAAAGTTGCGCGCCCTTTTAACGGCTTCAGGCAAATCTTTTTGATGAAAGACCCCGATAATACAACCCAATTCATCCAGTTTCCTAATTAGTTGGACCTGATCATGAATATGTTCTGTTCCATTATGGCGTGGAATCACAACTATGCGCTTATGTATCTCCATTGCCTCTCTTATAGCACCCCATCCACCTTGTAGAATCAGAAGAGATGCCTTAGCAATATAGCTCTGCATCTCATCTTTAGTGCAGAATTGAAATGATTTGGCATATTGATACTGATAATTAGTGTATCCAGTCTGGACAACAACCTCTTCAGATAAATTCTTCGCCAGTTCATCTACAGCCTTTGCCATCCTGACAAAAGGCATATTCATTGTTCCTAAACTTGCAAAAATCATAACACACCACAATAAATAGCATTGGGAAAAATAGTCTTCAACTCTTCCCACTGCACCAAAAACAAGTCAGCATACTTTTCAATCCATATAGGCGTTTTAGAGGGGCAGGTCACGTCAGCTGCTGAATTAATAAAAATGATTTTTGTTCCCAACAATTTTTTAGCAAAAAAAATTGTTGGCACAGTTACGCCTGCGCCTGTAGTAATAATCACATCAGGCCGTTTCACAAGCACCCAAAAAAAAGCTTGCAGACAATTTGCAAACAACGTCCATTTCCGTTGAGGTTGGAAATTAACTAAAAATACGTGTTCTTTACCCTCCATAAACTTCTTGGTAGAAGTCGTTTTCAAAGTCAACCAATAGCAATCCCATCGTAAAGGAATATCTCTTATTGCCAATTGGAGCTCCCTCAGATGTCCTCCGGCTAAACATGCCAAACAGATCTTAGTCTTCTTTTTCATTTTCCATAACTCTTTTTTTTAAAATCTTAGCTGGGTTGCCACCTACTATCATCCTTGATTCAACATCCTTATATACAGACGCTGTTGCACCAACAATCGTATGTTCTCCAATTTCAACTCCCATACCTATAAACGCTCGTGTTCCTATCCAAGTTCCTTCATGGAGTATGATTGGGGCAACAATTAATCCATGTTCTGCTGAGTTAGTACAAGATGTGATATGTCCTGCTGTACATAAATAAGAATATTGTGAAACGGTGACATCTTTTTCCAGTATAATAAGTGACTGGTTATAGCATATTACATAAGGTCCTAAACAACTTCTCTCACCCATTATTAAATTCCACGGAGCCCAAACCTTAACTGTAGAATACACATCTGCACCTTCACCAATTTTTGCACCAAAAAATCTTAATAAAAAAAACTCTCCATAGCCGAAAAAATTTTGTTGGGAATGGTCTGAATAATATTAAATAGGCTATTTGCCAAATTACACGCCTACATTTTATTGTGAAAGTCACTTTACCCAAATTCGTTTTTTTCATAGTATTTACATCAATTTAATATATATAGGTCTCCCTACATTTACAAAAATATTAACGAAATAACTATCTTTCATCTCTAAATACAAATTCTTTCTGTCAGCTTAAACTAACCTTACCTCTTAAAATCAATCGGACTTCATCCGGCAAAGTAGAACAATGCTTTTTGAGCATTCTTTCATGTTCAAGAATTTCTTTTTGAGTATTAAATCGTTTTTTAATAAACTTATTCAAACCTCCTACAATTGTATAGGGCGGGACTTCTTTTGATATTACACTACCAGCTGCAATAATTGCTCCATTACCTATTTTTACGCCACACATCACTACAGAAAAAGCCCCAATCCAAACATCATCACCTATCTCTGTAGACGGAATTTCTGCACGGCCTGAAAATATAATAGGAAGATTTACTTTGTCGTAACAATGGTCACCACCTATTATATGAACATTATTAGCAATCATACTATATTTTCCCAAAGAAACTCTTGGATAAATAGTAGAATTAGGACCTACATAAGAATAAGCACCAGCCTTAAAATCTTTAGATATAGAGCAATTTTTAGAGGCTACAAAAGATTTATCAACGAACTTGAGTCCATATTTAAAAATAAAATATTGACGTTTTAGAAAACGAAGGGTATCAATAAAACACCTTGCTACATATTTTGTCATTTCAATTATTCTCTAAACTAGGAAAATCACTATTGCATCAGATCATGCATAAAATACGAATTCTACAGAAAAATTAATAACCCCATGTTTAATTATTCATTTGTCATGGTAAAAATATTCTCTAAATAACTCTTCGCAACTTCCTTATCACTTAAAGACATTGCTGTATTTATAGCATTTCGAGAAATCCTTTGAAGCAATTCCTCTGGCATATTATTTATTTTTTGAAGAACTCTTTCTAATTCAACTTTATTACCTGCCTCACATAAAAAACCATTTTCTCCATCAATGATAATTCCTTGCATACCTTCTCCTTTAGAAGCCACAACAATACATCCTCTGGCCATTGCTTCAATATATACCAAACCAAAAACTTCATTTTTACTGACCATAATAAATACATCAGATTTATCCAGTAATGGAATACTATCTTCACGTTTCAGCCTACCTTGCAGATGTACCTTGTCCTGTAAGTGGCTTTGGGTAACCATCGTTTCCAACTGCCTTCGTAATTCCCCATCGCCTATAATATTAATCTCATAATCAACTTCTTTATAAACGTTATTCACTGCCTCTATAATAACATCTGGGTACTTTCTTGGCATTAAGTAACCAATATATATAAACCGGTTAATATAGGAAAAATCACGATTGGGTATATTTTCCAAATATGAGGAAGGTATTCCAGAATAACAATGAAAACTATGTTTAGGAACTCCAAATAATTGCTCAAACTCAGATTTAATATTTTTTGATCTATATCCAAAAACATCAATAGAATCTATAAGTTCACGCCAGTTTGGAAATTTCTTTATTCTTTTCCCATCTTCATGTAGAATAAGCGCAGCAGGAACGTGATAAACGTTTTTAAGACATTTTGAAAGGTATATCTGAGGAACTGCCCAATGTGAGATGATATATTCAGGTTTGAACTGTTCATCAGATAAAATTTGTACAATATTATCTGACATTTTTTTCAATTTCTCTTCAGATGCTACAGAACCTGGTTTCCATTTCAATATTGTTAATCTTGTGACGTTAACATTATCTAATGTATAATCAGCTCCTTTTCGCAACTGTCTTTCTGGCAGTGCACACCCATATTTGCTTACCATATAGTTACGCAACCATTTGGGTACCCAATAATAAAAAAAAGGAAAATAATTCCAAATAGAAATAACTCTTACATTGTACCCAAGTTTTTGCCATTCCCTCGCAAAATAATGAACAACAGGAGTGAAGCTTTCGGGAACACCAGCTCCAGGGTAAATGTGGGAGAGTAATAAGATATTTTTCATATTTGTATGTTGTTAATTAAATCCAACCATCGCTGCCCTATATCATTTAAATCAAAGTTCATTGCCTTATCTTTTGCTTTGAGGCTTAACCTCTGCATTTTAAATCTGTCATTAATTAATTTTTCCAACTCTTGCGCATATTGTTCGATATTAAATGGAGGAATTAACACACCATTCACATTGTCATCTATGATATCACGAACAGAAGAAAAACTATCAAATGCGATCGGCACTACACCATAATGCATAGCTTCTACCAATACTATTCCAAATCCTTCTGAGGATGAAGTAAGGCAAAATACAGAAGCTTTCTCGTAATAAGGTGTTGGATCTTGGAAACCATAAAAATGGACATTTATAATATTATTTTCAATTACATATCTCTTTAAATGCATAAGTTCAGGTCCATCGCCAACTATGTCTAATTTCCATTCAGTTTCTCGGTAACATAGTTTGTGCCATATTTTGAGTAACAAATCGGTATTTTTATAAGTTGTATCAATTCTGCCAACATATAATATACGTTTTTCTTTCTTATGAATGTCAATCTCTGTCAACGAAATAGGATTTGGTATTGCATGAACTTTCTCCAGATTTTTTATTCCTGAAATTTCTGAAAAAACAGGCTTGAAGCTATCTGATAATAAAACAACAGCATCACTTTTAGAATACAATTTACGATAATGGGATCTCTTATAATAAATATAAATCCTTTTAAGAATTTTATTAATCATTTCATTGTCGAGAATTGAAGACAAGAAACTCATATGGACCCTTTTTAATTTGCTCTCATAAAAACCTTTAGGATAAGTTAATGAACTGAATAAATTATTGTGAATACAAGATATTAATATGCTACCTTGTTTCTTTGCACAATATGCCCAATCGCTATATAGCCGGCTGACCCCACATTGAAATATTGTTATATTTATATGATATTTCTTTAAAAAAGTCTCTAAATATCTGATGTTTGTTGCAGAATGTATTTTGTTCTCAGGAAAAAAATATTGAAAATTTATTTTTCCTTCTCCCTTAAATCCCAAAAAAAATACAGAATGTCCATGTTCAATAAAAAAACGGGATAAATTATATGTTACATTCTGCACCCCTCCACGTTGTGGGTTTATTTCACTTGGGTATAGAAATAAAATATTCATTTTTCTTTAATTTTATAATTAAGGCCTCACTTACTCCTATATACACAAAGAATAATACTGAAAGATACATATATGAAAATAACTCAGAAGCAAACCCAAACAGCAATAATAATAAATAGCATAATAATGAGGATATAAACAAAGAACTTTTTCTTTTATATAGCCAAAATGTCCTTTTTATTAAAAAAAAATGAAATAATATATAGAAAAACAAGCCTGCGATGCCAAAATAATAAGGAAAAGAAAGCCATTCTACATCAATATTATGCTTGTAAATAGCAGCCATTGACCAAAACCCATTACCAATAATCTTATTTTCTATTGGTGCTGATTGTATCATCTTGTAAGTTGTCTTTACATTATCCAACCTTCCACTACCATTGTCATCACTAATTCGCTCCATTCGTTCCATTGTCCGTATATATGCATCATTGTTGTTTAGATAGCGACCTCCAAAGAATGAAAGTAAGAGTACTATCAAGATAGAATTTACAATAATTCGTTTAGAAGAACTATTCTCATAGAGGAAATATACAACAAACAAAATAGATGAAATAATAATTCCTGTTCGCTTAAACGAATAAATAGAAGCAAAAAAAGCTGCTATCAAACAGAAATATTTCAACCATTTATATGTATCAATAAAAATCAAAGGAACACACATCATAACAAAGTAATAACCAGGATATTGCTTTTGAACATCCAGAATAAGCCTTTGTATATTATACACTCTAATATTATATATTATTCCAAGTAATAAGAAAAGAATTGCAAGATATCTTATACTATTATGGTCATTTCTAATGTAATACATGAAAAAAAAGAGTGTAGCAAAAAACCAACTTATAGAATAAAAAAACAACTCTGTCAATGAACAGCCATAAAACAGGCCATACATGTATCTATCATCATAATAAAAGTAGTTACAAAAAGAAATAGCAAACACAAATAGCAGACAAATAAAAATTTTCATTATAGGAGATTGGAGAATTACTCTATTTTTCCCATATAAAATATAATATATCAACGTATTTATAGCTAAGACTATGGATGATATGTAAAAAGCTCCTCTTGCGTACATGTACATCATCACTGCCATGGAAGTCACAGTAATGCAGAGTTGTGTTTTCTCCATTAATCGTGTTAGAGTCATTGTAAAGACGATTTAATAAAACGAATACTTTCCTTCCTAAGCTGATCGATATTATTATCAACCATAAGATAATCTACTTCATCAAGATAATAAATATTATTGATAGAATGTGGAAGAATTCCTAATACAACATTAATAAGTGATTGAATCCTTGTATTACCGCGATGAGAGTTTTCGATGCAGATAATTTTCTTATGAAAAATCAGAGAGAATACCGTTCCATGAAAAGAATCTGTGATAACATACTCTGCATTTTTAATAATATTTAGCCATGAAACTATATTACGTTTGAAGACTGGTTGTAAAATACAAGGAAGTTTATTTATCATTTTGTTAGCGGAGGACGCAGAAATTACAGAAAGTTTGTATTTTGTTGCGTATTCCTTTATAATTCGATTAGACTGTTCACTTTCATCCAAAATATAAGTAGCAATGTATCGTTTAGTTCGTTTCTTTAACTTGAAAATTCTAATATAATCATTCGCACTTAGCAGGAGTGTTGGATCTAAAACTAACTGGGACTCTACATTAAAATATGACTTACATAAATCAATGGCGGAATTTTCGCGAACAGAAATTCTATTAAAGTTGCTAAGCAGTCTTTTCACAACAGGGATGTTCACAGTTGGATTTGGATCATCCCATCCTTTGATGCCAAATGAAGCCGCATATGCAATTTTCTTTATTGTCTTCTTAGTAACAAAGTCGAGAAAAAAATTGTAACCTGCGCCAAGAACATATCTTAATCTCCAAACTTGATCGCTGCCAACAATAAAAGCAGCATATCCCTTATCATTTAATTTTAACATCTGCTCTTGTGAAGAAAGGATAGAGGTCTTTGGGATGTACCGATCAATAAACTTCGCAAACTTATATAATATCAGCTTCCGAAATAATAATCTCTTAAATTTATAGAACAAAGATGAATTCTTTGAATTCCAACGTCTGTTGATATATTCTGCCTGATATCCAATGCTATTAATAGTATATACTAATGCAAAACACTGGAGTATTCCCCCATAATTTGAAGATAGAGGTAAGGTTAAGATGCCTATTTTTTTCATGTTCTTTGTAGAATTCTCTTTATTACATTCAAAATCTTCATCTTTAACAATAGCTTGATTGTTAAATTTCTTATTTGTTGGGAAAAGCTATAAGAAGAACATTTCCATAACAACTTTATTATATTATCTTCATTAACTTCTTGAAAGAAAACAGACCTGTTCTTATTTATTTTTCATGATTGATGTACTGCCGGATTTGACATGTACGACTTGGAATAATCAATCAATACAGACTGGATCTTAGGATCCTCTGATAATTTTAGGGGGTCTCTAAAAGTATAAACCAAACTGACACCTTTATCATCATTTTTTGGAAAAAAATGTTCCGTTCCCCATAAATCGGCCAAAGCATAATCAGCCTGATTCACAAAAGATTTAAAATGACATTCATAGCAACAGGGTCTTAAGGTCAAGTTTCTGATAAACGCACGAAGATAGGGATTCTTATTATGTGTCTCAAAACATCTTGTTATATTGTCCTTTCCACGAATTCCCCCACAAAGCAAATATGATAAGCCAAAGTTCTTCCAGCCCATTTCACTCTTATCTCTGAAGTTGATAGATGAAATAGCTAATGCTTCCATTTGCAACTGTCTATTAAACAAAGATAATTGCTTAGACAAATACATTCTCCAGATTAATGGCGAAGGAACCCCATGGCATATCACTTCAACCAAGATGAGATTATTGTAGTCGCGTCCTAAAAAGAATTTCAATCCTGCTATTTGGCATGGAGTTCCACTAAAAAGAACGGTACGTCCATTTTTAAGAAAATCCTTAGCTTTCTTATACGAAGATTGTATCTCGCTTTGCACATATTTCGACCCCTGCAATTTAGATATGTCTTTCTCTCTATCAATGAAATTATGTACTACATTCCATTGTGCATCAAACATAGCGCCAAAAACAACGCCTTTGTCATCCAATACTTTTTTGGCTAAACTGTAAAACACACCGCCAGAAGAGCTGCTATGTCTTATTTTATCGTCATGATTAATGCAAGCTAACGTTTTAGGAGGCTCAGAGACAGAGGAATGCTTTATATTAATTATCGGACATACATTTTCGCATCTGTGACAATTAATACATACAGACGTATCGATAGTTGGATAGCAAAATCCTTCCTCATCGGGAGTCATCCTTATGCATTTTACTGGGCATGCCTGAGAACAAGCAGAGCATCCACAGCAATCGACTTTATCTTGTATTTCTATCATAATCTGTTTCCTAATAATACATTTAAAAATGCCGGACAAGCCTTTTTCATAACCTCATATAATATGCTCCCCAAGATTAATGTCGTAATTACTATTATTAGATAAGAAAACAAAGGTAATGAACTTGAGCAATACTTTTCTACAATATTCCTTACAATATGAATCAGAAGCATATGAGATAAATAAATGAAGAAGAAAAACTTATAAAACCTATGAAGTAAATTAGAAAAACTATCAAAAAAATTATTCTTATAAATAAAATAAATTGAATATACTCCTGACAATATGATTATCTTAGTGATAAATGTAAAAATTGCAAGCCCCCTCTCCCAACCATAAGAGGTAGTGCCCCAGCCTATTACAAAACAACTAATAACAAAAATTGATAATATAAGATAAGCAATATTAGAATGAAGATGAATAACTTCAAATATATTTTTTGAGACTATAAAATAACCGATAACTATAAAAAAGAGACACTCAATATGAGGATTGGTAGTAGTAAACCAAACGAAGGATAAGACCAACGTAAATAAGCATCCAAGAATTCTGCATTTAAGAATCACATGTATTACTGGTGCAAAAAGATACGCAATAAATAAATCTCTAATAAACCACAATGCAGGATTAAAAGGGAAAATAAATAGCTTTGAAAGGAACTTAGAGATAGTCCAATTTTCAATTATATCCTCTGGAGAATAAAATGCCCTTAAAGAATTAATTTGTTGAGAAAGAAGATATATAAAAATATATAAGAGTATGGTGAGTAAATAGGGAATGGCAAGCGAAAAGAATCTCCGTCTAATTTTCCTTACATAATTATCTTTGACAGAAAAGTCCCTGAAAAAAAGAATGCTTGATATCAAAAAAAACACAGGTACTGCAATCCTGGTAAAACCATAAAAAATCGTATTTAAAAAAAATTGAGCATACAAAATCTTTGTTTGTACTATACTATGCATCAATACTATCAGAATGATACATAATGAATTCATCTCTGTTATCTTTCTACTTGCTGAATTTGATATATACATTGGAGATACTTTTACACTAGTGTCCACTTAAATACTTTAACATTCGGCTTTGCTTACTGATTGTAA
>CALKIW010000014.1 GCA_937995875.1 uncultured Bacteroidales bacterium
ATGATGGCGAGTAACAGAATTTTCTTCATTTTCGAATCGTTTTATGTATTGTATTCAATCGAAGACCCCTCCTTGTGGGCATGAAAACCCAAGAGGAGGGGTGTTGTATGATATTGAGGCAGTTGTTACTTGCCTACTTTTAAAAGTTCAATCTTGAAGATAAGCGTAGAGAAAGGCTTGATGTCGCCTGCCTGACGTGCCTTGTAAGCCAATTCCTGTGGGATGTAAACTTCCCATACGGAGCCTTCGGGCATGTGTGTCAGTGCCTCTGTCCAACCGGGGATAAACTGGTTGGGCTGTATGGTAACGGCTTTCTTATCTTCCTTGTATGTGCTTTCAAACACATTGCCGTCAATGGTGCGGCCTTCATAGTTCACCGTAACGGTGGTGGTATCGGTAGGAATGGCTCCCTTGCCTTCCTTGATAACCTTATACTGCAAACCTGATTTCAGGGTCACAACACCCGGTTTCTTCTTGTTCTCTGCAAGGAATTTCTCGCCGGCAGCCTTGTTGGGCGCAAATTCTTTCAGCAAGGTTTGGCTCTTGATTTCCTCCATCTTGCTCTGTGCAATCTGGTTGGCGGCCTCCGGAGTGAAGAGTCCCTTCTTGCCCGTAGCACCGGTAATGAAGCCCGACAAAAGATTTTTCAGAGAAATGGTCTTCGTTGAATCATTGCCGTAAACTTCCTGATTGATACCCTTTACAAGCTGGGTAGAGAGCTGCTGACCGATTTGAAGCCCCATGATGTAGGCGGCTTTCTTCTTGTCGTCGCCGGCATTGACACCTTCGTTGATGCCTTTCACGAGCTCGTCGATATAGGTGGTGTCGATCACCTGACCATGCTCGATGGCCTGACGGAAATACTGCGACTGGGCCAATCCAATGGCATAGCTCATAGAGTCTACATCCGATTTCAAGTCAGCCTTAGGGGTTGACGAGTTGCCACAGGCACTGAATGTTGCTGCAGCGATGGCCGTAGCAGCCAAAACTTTTAAACTTTTCATTTGTTTCATTTGGAATTATTTGTTTCTGTTTATTTCACTTTAATCAGCTCCACATCGAAAACGAGTGTTGCATACGGAGGAATGGACTGGCCTGCACCACGCTCGCCATAGCCCAGTGTGTAGGGAATGTAGAAGCGATACTTGGCTCCTTCCTGCATCAGCTGCAGTCCTTCGGTCCATCCGGCAATCACTTGGTTGAGCCCGAAAGTTGCGGTTTCGCCGCGCTGGTAGCTGCTGTCGAATATCTTTCCGTCGATGAGCTTGCCTTCGTAGTGACATTCCACTTCGTCGGTGGCTGTCGGCTTCTTGCCGTTACCCTCTTTCAACACCTCGTATTGCAGTCCTGAAGGCAGGGTCACTACGCCCTCTTTCTTGCCGTTTTCTGCCAAGAAGGTCTCGCCTCCGGCTTTCATTTCCTTAGCCTGTGCTTCGGCTTTCTCCTGAAAGAAGGTCTGAACGGCAACCTGCGCGTCGGCGTCTGTCAGTTCTGCCTTGCCGGCAAACACGTCCTTAACGGCCTGCGCAAAGTCGTCGATATTTAATTCTGTTGCATTCATTTGCTGGAGCTGGTGTCCGATGCTCATGCCCAATGCGTAACTCACTTTATCCATTTCGTGTATTTGTATTTAATAAATAATGTGCAAAGATACTATTTTTAATCGTTTATGCTGGCATTATTGCCGAAAATATATTATTTTTGTACAATAATAACAATCAATGGAGGAAAAATAATGTCTAAGAAAGTGGTGTTTCTTACGGGTGCCGGAATGTCGGTAGAAAGTGGTTTTAAGACTTTTCGCGGCAGTGATGGGCTGTGGGAAAACTATTCTGTGGAGCAGGTGGCGTCTCATGAGGGTTGGTTGGCCGACCCCACACTGGTCACCAATTTCTACAACATGCTGCGCCGAAAACTATGGAACGCACAGCCCAACGAAGGGCATAGGCTCATTGCGGAGATGGAGCGCGATTACGATGTTTCGGTGCTGACACAGAACGTTGACGACCTGCACGAGCGCGCCGGCTCGTCAAAGGTGATTCATCTGCATGGCGAACTGAGCAAGGTCTGCTCTTCTGACGACCCCTACAACGAGCGGTATGTTCGTCAGTTGTCGCCCGAACACAGTGATGTGGAGCCGGGAACGAAGGCCGGCGACGGCTCTCTGCTCCGTCCCTTTATTGTGTTCTTTGGTGAAAGCGTGCCCATGTTGGAGCCTGCGGCCTACGAAGCGCGCAAGGCCGATGTGTTTGTGATTGTAGGCACTTCGCTCAATGTTTACCCCGCTGCGGGACTTGTGCGCTACGTTAAGCCGGGTTGCCCCATATATCTCATCGATCCCAACGCAGTGGCTATCGACTACATGCCCAATCTCACGCATATTCAGAAAGGCGCGTCGGAGGGTATGCGCGAACTTGTCGAACTGCTGAAAAAATAAGTTTTCTCAACCTTGTTTGATGGGTTTGTCATGTTGTAATTTTCATGACATTACCCCTTTCAAAATTCGCGTATTCTGAAAAGATAAAATCTTTGTTCAGAATACGCGCAGGATTTGTGTTTTTATTAAATATCTGATAGTCAGCAGATTATGTTCCTAATAGGCTTTCTCGTCTCATTTTGCCCTCTTTTTCGCCTCCCGTTTACTATCTTTTCGCGTGGCGGACAGGGCTTAGTGCCATGACGAATGAGGTTTAACGGCACTGCGACAAAGGCTTAACCGCAGTGCCGTTAAGCCTTCATCGCAAAATCAACATGATTTTTCGACGCTGCCGATGCGTTTTTCTCCGCGTTTCGTCGCTATCTTTGTTCCGGAACAGTAAAATGAAAGAGCGTGTTTATGGTGAAGTTTTCTTTACACTTTGCTTATTGACCGGGATTTTACTCTCGTTTTACGACTTTGAAGACTGTGGGATGGGGCAGCTATGACAGTGATTTTCTCTTATAACGAATGCTGTTTATTCGGTATTAAAGGTAGCAGATTTAGGCATAGTGCTACCATAAAATATATATGGTCTGAAAATGACTCTTTTTTATGGTGATATGCCCTTCCGATAGTCGTTTGTTTTAGTTTCGAGTGGGGCAAATTAACTCCAGTCTATGCTCCCCCACCCCGCCAAACTGCGACAAAAACATGAAATGTTTATCAAGCATGAATTTATTTTATGATTTTACTTGATATGATTTGTATTTATAGTTTATTATAGTCATTATATATTATATAATACATGATAATTAAGAATTGTATTTTGGTAAATAAAACTTTACACTTTTTTGTCGCACTTCGTACTTTCGTATGCTTTTACACCTTATTATATATTGAAAGATAAGGTTTAACGGAGCGCATTAATTGGGCTAACAATTTGGAGTGATTAAGTAATTCTGATGAATCGGAGTGGTCGGACAGCTCTGACTGGTTAGGTTGGTCAGTTTAATCAGACCAGTCCGACTTGTCTGACCGGTCTGACTTGTCCGACAAATTCGACCACTTTGGTCGGTCCACCCAATCCGATCGGTCTGACTTGTCCGATTGGTCCGACCAGTCCGACAAATCTCCCTACCATCCCTTCTTCCCACCCTTCCAATCTCTTATCGTGAAAAACCTCTGTTCTTCTGCCGTTTACCCGATATTTTCCATATCTTTGTATCATAAAATGCCGAAACAATGAAAAAAACTTTTATTCTTTCTCTCGCCATGTTGGCCGTGTTGCCGGCTATGGCTCAGAAACGCGCCTTTACGATAGAAGATGTCTATCGTGTGAAGTATGTCAGCTCGCCAACCGTCAGCCGTGACGGTGTGTTGGCTTATGGAGTAACCCGACAGAATCTCAGGGCACAGAAAACGTATAGCAATATTGTGGTGAAAGTTCCTGAGGCAGGCGCTATTGTGGGATGGTCGAAGGGCGAAACCAAGCAAATAACCACCGACGACAAAAGTTTTTCGCCCTTTTGGTCGCAGGATGGAAAGACCCTCTACCATCTTTCGAGTGCAGACGGCACAACGCAGGTGTACAGGTATGAGCACGGAAAATCGGTGAAAGTCACCGACTATGCCTTAGGCATACAGGGGCCGGTGCTCTCTCCCGATGGCAACCTCATTGCTTTTGCGGCCGAAGTTTTTCCGGAGATAGGCGGAGCAGATGGCAAGGCCAACAAGGAAGCTATGGCCAAGAAAGCGCGAAACCCCATTCAGGCTCATGTGGCCGACGAGCTGCTTTTCCGCCATTGGACAGACTATACGGATGGCAAATACTGGCACATCATAGTGTACGATATGACGAAAAAGACCTATACCGACGTTACACCGGGCAAATTCCACAGTCCGACATTCTCGCCTGCCGGCCCATCCGGCTACGCCTTCTCTCCCGATTCGAAAGAGATATGCTACCTGAGCAATCACGACGAACATCCTGAGGCCTCGACCAACTGCGACCTTTGGATTGTGCCAGTGACGGGCGGCAAGGCTCGGAATATTACGGCTGAGAACAAGGCGTGGGACGGCAGTCCGCAATATTCGCCCGACGGCAGATACATTGCCTATCGCTTTCAGCGCACACCGAGCTACGAGAGCGACCGGTTTATCTTAGGTCTATACGATCGGAAGACGGGAGAGAAAAGAGTCTTGACCGAGCAATTCGACAACTGGGTGGACGATTACAAATGGGCCGATGACTCCAAAAGCATTTACTTCTTGGGGCAGGAGCGTGGCTACGAACCGTTGTACCGAGTGTCGCTGCGCAACAACAAGATTACGAAGATGATTGGTAATCGCGCCCTATCGAGTTTCGATGTTGATGGACGGGGCAATTTTTATTACACCTATTCGACCACCGGGCGGCCGGGCGAACTCTATATGGCGTCGCCAACCCGTCCGAAGGCTTCCTCCAAGCTCACCAGCAGGAGCGGAATGGGGAGCGGATTGTTTGAGACGGTTATAACTCATCTGAACGATAGTTTGGTGGACGCGGTAGACTTTCGCCCCTCCGAACAGATGTGGGTCAAGGGTGCAGATGGCGACTCGGTGCACGTGTTTGTCGTTAAACCACACGGTTTTGATGCCTCCGGAAAATATCCGTTGGTTATCAATGTGCACGGCGGACCGCAAATGCAGTGGATGGACTCCTATCGTGCCGATTGGCAGGTATATCCCGGAGCGGGCTACGTGGTGGCTTATCCCAATCCGCACGGATCGACGGGGTATGGTCAGCAGTTCTGCCGCGACATCAGTGGGTCGTGGGGAGGTAAACCCTACGAAGATGTGATGGCTGTGACCGATGCGCTGGCACAGTTGGAATATGTAGACTCCACACGCATGGGCGCTATGGGATGGAGCTACGGCGGTTATTTCATGAACTGGCTACAGGGACAGACCGGTCGTTTCAAGTGTCTGGCTTCGATGATGGGACTGTTCGATCTGGAGGCCATGTGGGGCACCACTGAGGAACTTTGGTTTCCCAATTTCGACCTTCAGGGGCAGCCATGGAACTCTCCGTTATACAAAAAATGGAGCCCTTCGGAATATCTAAGAAACTTCTCCACCCCCACCCTCATTATCACTGGTGAGCGCGACTACCGCGTGTCGTACAACCAAAGTCTGCAATATTTCACGACGCTACAGACGTTGGGCATCCCCAGTCGGCTAATCATCTTCGACAATGACGGTCACTGGCCCAGCAGCCTGAAATCTATGCCGCTCTACTACAACGCCCATTTAGAGTGGTTTGAGAAATATCTTGGTGGTGGCGGGGCCCCTTGGGACACAAAGAAAATGGTGATGGAGAGTCCATACGAAACCTCCGGTGAGTAAATCTCATCAAAAGTTTCATGGCAGCTTGAAACCCCAATGGATAAAGCGTTTCGCGTACCGGCCGTTAGAAGTATAGAGTCAGCAAATGGCTAAATGATTTCGACGGAAACAAAACCCGGTAATGATTTGGCTGTTTTCTTATAAAATAGTATATTTGCAAATGCAATCCTACCATGCTGAAAGGGCATAAACAGGGATGTTAACAATGAAGCGAAACGTTATGGCTAAACATCCGTTATGGCATGATGACTACTGGTTGCTCCTCATGCAACTTTACCTGAAACGGCCGCAGGGCGTGAAACCTCTGTACAGCAGAGCGCTCGTGAAACTTGCCTTAGAACTGCACATTGAGCCTAATTATCTCTATCAGCAGTTGTACAGGCTCGAACAAAAGGCCACGCCTTGGCTGCAACAGCTGTGGGACACCTATGGTGAGAAGCCGAGAAAGCTGTCGCGCAAGGCAAAGATGGTGCGCCGGATGGAAGGTTTCGGAAACCACAAAGGGTTTTATGAAGGGGTAGAGGTGAACGAGTCGTGGGAGAAAGACTTCAGGCCTTTCGACGAAAGCAAGGGCGAGGCCTCGCTCTCCGGCGTGAAGCTTATCATGATACTTGAACTCTATTTCAGGCTGATTCCCGACACGATGGTGCCCAATACGCCGGAGGTGAAAGCGTTGGGCAAGCTCATTCGCTCCACACCTGAGGAGATTTGCGAGGTGATGGAGGTTTTTTGTTTTTGCGATCCGCTGCTCACTCAGGGCGACATCATGATACATCCACTGCTCACCCCGTGTATGCAGATATGGAAACGGTTTGGCACAGAGACGCCGGAAACGCTCTCGGCACTTGCCGCACAACTCAAGGAATATTGGAAATAAGGAGCCGGTGAAGGCTTGGCACGTATGTCACAAAAATTAATTCAAACCCAGACACAGCAACAAGTTCAGCAGCAACGCCTGTCGCAACAGCAGATGTTGCAGGTGAAACTGCTCGAAATGCCATTGGCTGAACTGGAGGAGAACGTTCTCGCTGAACTCGACGACAACCCTGCCTTGGAAGAACGCCATGATGATTTGGACGGTCTCGGCAAGGAGAGGGGTGAGGATGACGGGATAATCTCCGGCTCAGAGGGGTCTGAAGACGAGCGCTATGAGGAGAAAACGGAGCGTGAGGAACGCGAAGAAGCACTCGATAATGCCTTGGAAAGTTTTGGGAGTGACGACGAATTGCCTGCCCCCGACAGTTATGTGGCATCGCATAGCAACCCTAATGCCGACTACGAGGAAATTGTATGGGGCGACACCACGTCTTTCTATGACAAGCTGAAAGAACAGATGGGCGTGCTGGTGCTCACGGAGAAGCAGCGCAGGGTGATGGAATATCTTATCGGATCGCTCGATGACGATGGGCGGTTGAGAAAACCGCTTGATATGATTTCAGACGAATTGGCCATCTATCACAACATCGACGTGTCGGAAGCATATATCGAAGATGTGCTGCATAGGCTGCAAACATTCGATCCGCCCGGCATAGGCGCACGGTCGTTGCAGGAATGTCTGCTGCTCCAGATAGAACGCAGAAAAGACAGCAGGCTCACGGAATTGATGCATGAGGTGGTGGAACGACACTTCGAGGAGTTCACCAAGAAGCATTGGAACAAGATTGCGCAGTCGCTGCAACTCACTAAAGAGCAAGCTGACGTGGTGCATGAGGAGTTGCGGAAACTCAACCCGAAGCCCGGAGCAGCGCTCGGTGAGACGCTGGGAAGGAACACGCAGCAGATTACACCCGACTTCCTGATAGACACGGACGAGGAGGGGAACGTGAGTTTTACAATCTGTCAGGGAAGAATTCCGGACTTGAAGGTGTCGCCGTCGTTCAATGATATGGTGAACACCTATAAGACGAATAAGCATCAGATGAGTCGGCAGGAGAAGGAAGCACTGCTCTATGCCAAGCAGAAAGTGGAGAAGGCGCAGGGCTATATCGAAGCCGTGAAACAGCGCCGGCACACGCTCTACGTGACGATGAAGGCCATTATCAACTGGCAGAAGAAGTTCTTTCAGGACGGAGATGAGGCTGATTTGAAGCCCATGATATTGAAAGACATTGCTGAAAAAACCGGACTCGATATTTCTACTATATCACGTGTGAGCAATATTAAATACGCACAGACCCGATGGGGCACCTTTCCGTTGAGGTTTTTCTTTACCGACGGTTATGTCACGGAGGATGGTGAGGAATTGTCCACACGCCGAATCAAGCTGGCATTGGAGGAGGTTGTGGAGCAGGAAAATAAGAAAAAACCATTAAGTGACGAAGCCTTGTCTAAGGAGATGAAGAAGAAAGGCTATCCCATTGCACGCCGAACGGTGGCCAAATACCGTGAACAGCTGGGAATTCCGGTGGCCAGACTAAGAAAGGGATAATATGTATCGATACCAAAAGAGATAATGAGAGAAAAGAATATCATATTGGCAGCACGAGTGATGAGCATGATCTTCACTCCGTTTTATTTGCCGTTTATCGGACTGTTGGCGCTGTTTATTTTCAGCTATATGAGTCTGATGCCCTGGCAGTATAAGTTGATGGTGCTCACGATGGTCTATTTCTTCACCATTCTGCTGCCCACATTGCTCATTCACGGTTATCGAAGGTATCAAGGATGGACACCGGCAGAGATAGGGCAGAAAGAACGCCGCATGATACCCTACATTGTGGCAATATTGTCGTATTTTTCCTGTTATTACCTGATGAGCATCATGCGCATACCGCAATTCATGGCCAACATCCTTGTTGCGGCACTGATGATTCAGGTGGTTTGCGCCATCATCAACGTGTGGTGGAAAATCTCCACGCACACTGCGGGCATTGGCGGCTTTGCGGGGGCACTGCTGGCATTCTCCATACTGTTCTCGTTCAATCCCTTGTGGTGGTTTTGTGTCATCATGATCATAGCCGGAATGGTGGGAACAAGTCGTATGATTCTCCGACAACATTCCCTTACTCAGGTTGTTGCAGGGTTTCTCGTGGGATGTGTGACGGGCTTTACGATGATCATCTGAATAGTGCTTCGGAGGTGATCGGGAGGCTTTTGGCTCCGCCCATATCATTTTAAAACAATATCATAATCATAAAAAATATGAAACCAATCATAAGTATCATTATGGGTTCAACAAGCGACCTACCTGTTATGGAAAAGGCTTGTAAGTGGCTGAACGACCAAAAGATTCCCTTTGAGGTGAATGCTTTGTCGGCACATCGCACGCCTGCGGCTGTGGAATCATTTGCGAAGGAGGCCAAGTCGCGCGGCATCAAGGTGATCATTGCCGGTGCCGGGATGGCTGCTGCCTTACCCGGCGTTATCGCAGCATCCACTTCTCTGCCTGTGATTGGTGTGCCTATCAAGGGCATACTCGATGGTCTTGATGCCATGTTGAGCATCGTTCAGATGCCACCGGGCATTCCGGTGGCCACCGTAGGAGTAAACGGGGCTCAGAACGCAGCTATTCTTGCTGCTGAAATGATTGCCCTTGCCGACGAAGAGATGGCTCGAAAGGTAGAAGCCTGGAAGGCCGGACTGGGCAGCAAGATAGAGAAGGCAAATGCTGATTTGGCTGCCATCAAGGACTATGAATACAAGTGTAACTAAGGGGTAGGGAAGAGAAGACGACAGCATTGGGCTGCAGGTGATGACATGTGCTTGTGGCCCGATGGTTGTTTTAAGATTTACAGGCTTCGTGAAAGTTTGTCATCGGCCGTAACGGCTAAACTTCTCCTCCTTTCAAACATAACATTATGATAGATTTGTTTAATTATCATCGTCGTGCGTCTTCGGTGGTACATGCCGGTGCCATTGATATTGGGGGAGATAATCCTGTGCGTATTCAGTCGATGACGACAACCGATACCAACGATACGGAGGCTTGTGTGGCGCAGGCAGAACGAATTATCAAGGCAGGGGGAGAGCTTGTGCGACTCACGACGCAGGGTGTCCGTGAGGCTGAAAACCTCAAGAATATCAATGCAGGATTGCGCTCTGACGGCTTCTCTACGCCTTTGGTGGCCGACGTTCACTTCAATCCCAGAGTGGCTGACGTGGCTGCCCGCTATGCCGAAAAGGTGCGCATCAACCCCGGAAACTATGTGGATCCGGCTCGGAAGTTTATCAAATTGGAGTACACCGATGAGGAATATGCACGGGAACTCAGGAAGATTGAAGACCGATTCGTGCCTTTTCTCAACATCTGCAAGGAGAATCATACGGCCATTCGCATTGGCGTGAATCACGGTTCATTGTCCGACCGCATCCGAAACCGTTATGGCGATACGCCGGAAGGAATTGTAGAGAGTTGCATGGAGTTCCTCCGCATCTGCAAAAAAGAGAACTTCAGCGATGTGGTGATATCCATCAAGTCGAGCAATACGGTGGTCATGGTACGATCGATGCGCCTCCTTGTCGAGAACATGGAGGAAGAAAATATGTGCTATCCGCTCCATCTGGGCGTGACGGAAGCCGGTGAGGGCGAAGATGGGCGTATCAAAAGTGCTGTGGGTATAGGTGCTTTGTTGGCAGACGGGATAGGCGATACCATACGCGTTTCGCTCTCGGAAGAGCCCGAAGATGAAATTCCCGTAGCCCGACATCTTGTGGATTATATCGGCAGAAAGGCCGGACACCTCCTCATTCCGGGTAAACCGTATGAGGGATTCGACTGGCTTCGTCCCCAAAGAAGACCGACTAAGGCTGTCGGAAACATCGGAGGGGAGAGCGTTCCGGTGGTTATTATGACGGCTTCCGATGACTCTTGCAAGGAACATAAAGGCCAAAAACCGACGGCAGACTATATTTACACGGGTAACAAACTGCCTGAAAATGTTCAGCCGGGACAGCAATATATTGTAGACTATCAATGCTATATACAGGCCGTACAAGCCTCTTCCGGCAATGGAGAGGGCCGAGGAGAGGATGCGGCTACACAAGCAAATAATCTGAAGGGGAACCTGTTCCCCATCTTTCCCGTTACCGCCATGCCATTCATCGGTATGGTAAAGGCCGATCGGAAGTTCTTGGTCGTTCAGTTTGGAACACCTGTGGAGGAATATATTTCCTGCTTGAAGGCACATCCTGAGGTTGTTGTGGTTTGTCCGAGCAACCATCAAAACCGACTCGGAGAGCAACGTGCACTTGTTCATGAGATGATGGCGGCCGGCGTTGAGAATCCTGTTGTCTTTGCCCAGATGTATAAACTCAACGACAAACCAGAGTTCCAGCTCCGTTCTGCGGCAGATATGGGCGCGTTGATGATAGATGGATTGACCGACGGTATATGGCTGATGAATGAGGGAAACATCTCTTTCGAAGAGATTGAGGAGACCGCTTTCGGTATCCTTCAGGCTGCCCGACTGCGCACCACACGCACCGAATATATCAGCTGTCCGGGTTGCGGGCGCACCCTTTACGACCTGCGCGAGACAATCGCAAAGATCAAGGAGGCTACCAAAGAGCTGAAAGGTCTGAAAATCGGCATCATGGGGTGCATCGTCAATGGCCCCGGCGAAATGGCCGATGCAGATTATGGCTATGTTGGAGCAGGCCCTAAGAAAGTGTCACTCTATCGCAAACAGGAATGTGTGGAACACAATATTCCCGAAGAAGAAGCTGTGGAGCGACTGCTGAAACTGATTCACGAAGACCGTAAGAAGGAGTAGGGCGGTATGGGGAAAGTAGCTTTGTGTAAACCAAATGAAGCAGTAGTATTACGCTTTCTGTATTATCCGTTTATTGCTTACATGCTGCAAATACCCAGATAACTTTCGAAAATTTGTTCATTACGACTTGGTTGCTGATTGCCTGCAACCATAACAATTCAATGATATGCAAGGAAGAACAATGAAAGAAATGGATCTCAAGGGTGTGTATCTGCCCAGAGAGACCCGGTATGATGATGGGGAAAGTATGTATCAACGTTGTGGACGTTCGGGCGTTATGCTCCCCAAGATAAGTCTTGGCTTTTGGCACAACTTCGGAGGAGTGGACGCTTACGAACGCTCCAGAGCGATAACGCATTACGCTTTCGATCATGGCATTACGCATTTCGACCTCGCCAATAACTACGGGCCACCGTATGGCTCGGCCGAGGAGACTATGGGGCGTCTCATGGACGATGATTTCCGTCCTTACAGAGACGAACTTTTCATCTCTACCAAGGCCGGATACGATATGTGGCCGGGCCCGTATGGCAACTGGGGCTCACGCAAATACCTCATGGCAAGTCTTGATCAGAGTCTCAAAAGAATGCACCTTGATTATGTGGACTTGTTTTATAGTCATCGTTTCGACCCTGAAACCCCATTGGAAGAAACGCTGCAAGCTCTTGTAGATGTTGTTCGTCAGGGCAAGGCTCTCTATGTTGGCATTTCCCGTTGGCCGCTTGAAGCCTTGCAGAAAGCAGACGAATACTTGCGCGCCCACGACGTGCCGTTGCTCATTTTTCAGGACCGTCTCAATCTCCTCGACCGCGATCCGATCAACAATGGCACACTCGACTATTGTCGAAAGCACGGTATTGGTTTCATCAGTTTTTCACCTTTGGCACAGGGTCTGCTCACCGACCGTTATCTAAACGGTATTCCAACCGATTCGCGTATGGCCAGAGCCACGTCTCTCAGTCAAGACAGGCTCACGCCGGAACTGCTTGATTACCTTCGCAAACTCAACGAAAAGGCGGAACAGAGAGATGAAACCTTAGCCGAAATGGCACTTGCATGGATTCTTCAACAACAGGGAGTGACCAGTGTTTTGGTGGGAGCGAGCAGCACAGCACAGCTGGAGAAGAATATGAAATGTGTGAAAGCTCACCCTATCGAGGGAATCAAGGAATTGTAAGCATATCATAGAATTGAAGACAAATACCTGCCTTATCCAATATTTTGGGCGGTATTTGTCTTTATTTTATGGGCAAAACAGCCAGCTCCATTACGTTTTTTACTTCTTGTAAGCAGTATTTTGATTCCACATCAATAGCATAATCACTTCTTGCAAACTGTCTTTTAATTCTGCATCAACATCATTTTTACTTCCCGCAAAAAGTCTATTCAACGTAGGCAGAATTCATAACAGCCAGTTCGGAAAAAGCAGAAAACATAAGATGCAGCACGCAAGCGAAAAACGTCAAGAGCTTTCACGACGCTTGCATGATATGTCAAGACCGAATAAATTTTAGAAAAAGCCTGTAACAATCCACCCTAATTTACGTCTCACTAACAGAACAAAGATGGACGCGTCAGAATTCAAACAAGTCTTTTTACCCTGTCATCGTCGAATGTATGCAGCTGCATGGCGACTGACGGGCAATCAGCAGACTGCCGAAGACCTCGTCCAAGACGCGATGATGCGACTGTGGACGAAGCGCGATAACCTCAAGATTCCCGACAATCCGGGGGCTTTTGCGGTGACCACTCTGCGCAATCTTTTCTACGATCAGCACCGAAAAAAGCGCTTGAAAGAAAACGACGAGGAACCAGCCGACTATCAAATGCATACGGAACGCGACGCTCACGACGATCTCGTGGCCAAACAAGAAGCATCGATAGTGCTCAGTATTATCGAGCAATTACCCGAAAGGCAGCGGCTTATCATCACGCTTCACGACGTCGAAAACCTGACATACGAGGAAATTGAGGCTCAGACGGGGCTAAATTCCGTAAACATTAGAGTAGCCCTAAGCAGGGCGAGAAAGGCTGTCAGAGACAAATTAAAGACGATTAGAAACTAATGCTTATAGACATAACCACCATGACGACAGAAGAGATACAAGAAACGCTCGACCGTTTTTACAATGCCGAGACCACCGCACAGGAAGAATCAATGCTCAAAAGATACTTTCAGGGCAGTGGTGTGCCTCCGGAGTTGCAGGCCGACAAGCTGCTTTTCGCTCAGCTGTTCAATGGCAGGATTGATGCCCCCGACAGCCTTGAGGCGCGTTTGAGCAATGATATTGACGGTTGGAACATGGTGGAAAAGAATGCGTTGCGCCGGAGTCGTGTGATCAGTCTGCGCTGGATAGCGGGCGTAGCGGCCAGTTTGATGCTGCTGTTTACGCTCGGCACTTATCTCAACAACCGTCCAAGCACGGCGCGCCCATACGCCAACAATCTCAGGGAAACATACGACAATCCCAAGGATGCGGCCGGAGAGGCAGAGCGTGCACTCACTAAATTCTCCGTCGCCATCAACAAAGGACTCAACAAAATAAACAATACAGCAATTAACGAAAGGCAATGAAAAAGTATATTCTTTTATTCCTCATGATGGCCGTCTGTGCCATAGGTCATGCCCAAAGTTCCATATTCAAGAAGTATGAGAACACGAAGGGTGTAAGTACGGTAGTGGTGTCGAAGTCCATGTTACGCATGATGCCCAATATCAGTGTGGGCAACCGCAACATCAAGAAAATTGCATCGAAGATAGACAACCTGCAGGTGCTGTCGTGCGAACGGTCGGCGCTCATCTCGAAAATATCCAAAGATGCGCACGATATCTATCAGAAGAAGCCCTGGGAGGAGGTGATGCGCTATAAAGAGGAAGACCAAAACACGATCATTTATATGCGTTCATTGAGCAAGGAGAAGTACGAATACGTGCTTTACAACACCGAGCAGGGCGAACTGCAAATCATCAGTATCGTGGGCAATATAACGTTGCAGGATATTCAGGCGATAACCAACTGACAGGCATAGGGTGGGGCGATGAAGCCCATTGCAAGGCAAAACACGGAAAAGGGATGCTACGAGAGCCGACCAAACGGCTGCGCAGCATCCCTTTTCTGATGTCTTATTCCCTTTATATGGGGCTTAGAGCCGATATTAGTCCACCCTTGCGCCAAGTTTTTTCATCCATTTTCCACCCACCATGGTGGCGATGCCGAGAACGATGAAGGGAATGGAGAGCAACTGTCCCATGTCGAGAAGCATGCCGGCCTCGAAGTCCACCTGAATGTCTTTGGTGTATTCGATGAAGAAACGAGCCACAAACACCAATGCGATGCAAAGTCCGAAGAAATAGCCCGTGCCCACTTTCTCGCGTTTTCTGCGATACACGGCGTAGATGATGAAGAAGAACAGGGCATACGAGAGCGCCTCATAGAGTTGGCCGGGATGGCGCGGATACTGGTCCACGCGTTGGAAAATGAACGCCCAGGGTACATCGGTCACCTTGCCGATAATCTCGGAGTTCATGAGGTTTCCCAGTCGGATGAATGTCGCCGTGATGCAGGAGCAGATACCCATGTTGTCGAGCACTACCCACACCGGCACTTTCGTGTTGCGGCTGTAGAGCCAGATGGCAATGAGCATACCGATCACTCCGCCGTGCGAGGCCAGTCCCTCGTAGCCCACAAACTTCCAGGAGCCGTCGGGCAAGTGGCGCATGGGGATAATCATTTCGACGAAATGGTCCCACGAGGAGAGAAAATAATCGGGCTGGTAGAACAGACAGTGACCCAGACGGGCACCGATGAGCACACTTACAAAGATATACAGGAAGAGCGGCTCAAACTTTTCTTCGGCAATCTTTTGTTCCTTATAGAGGCGATGCATGAGCAGATAGCCGAGCAAAAGCCCCATGAGCCAACACATGGAATACCACCGGATGCCGAAGCTGCCGATGTGGAACATCACTTCGCTGGGGTTCCAAACAATGTATAATAATTCATAATTCATAATTCATAATTAGGCTACGCGCAATAATTCATAATTCACAATTCATAATTCATAATTAGCCGTGCGGACTTGATAATTCATAATTCATAATTCATAATGCATAATTAGGCTGCGCGGAGGGTGACTAATTCATAATTATTCGCAAGCTCATCAACTCGTCATAATTCATAATGCATAATTAGGCTGCGCGCAATAATTCATAATTCATAATTCACAATTCATAATTATTCGCAAGCTATCAGCTTATTGCAGTTTATAATTCACAATAGCTTTTTCGTTGCCGAATGGCCTAATTATGCATTATGCATTATGCATTATGCATTGATTAAACGTTGAATCTAAAGTGCATGATGTCGCCGTCCTGCACCACATAGTCCTTGCCCTCGATGCCGAGTTTACCGGCTTCGCGGATGGCCGCCTCCGAGCCGTAGTGCAGATAATCCTCGTATTTGATGACTTCGGCGCGGATAAATCCCTTTTCAAAGTCGGTGTGGATCACGCCCGCACACTGCGGAGCTTTCCAACCCTTGAGGAATGTCCAGGCCTTCACCTCCATCTCGCCTGCGGTGATAAAGGTTTGCAGGTTGAGCAGACTGTAGGCCTTTTTAATGAGGCGGTTTACGCCACTCTCCTCCAGTCCCAGCTCATCGAGAAACAGTTTCTTGTCCTCATAGCTCTCCAGCGAAGCGATGTCTTCCTCCGTCTTGGCAGCAATCACCATGGCTTCTGCTCCTTCTGCTTGGGCTATTTCTTCAATTTTCTTGCTGTATTCGTTGCCGGTCTTGGCACTGACCTCATCCACGTTGCACACGTAGAGCACGGGTTTTGTGGTGAGCAAAAACAGATCGTGAGCCACTTTTTCTTCTTCGTTGGTGTTGAAGGTCACACTGCGCGCGTTCTTGCCTTGATCCAGAGCCTCCTTATAGGCTTTCAGCACGGTTGCCAACACCTTGGCATCCTTGTTGCCTGCCGACGCGGCTTTCTCGGTCTTGGCAAGCTGACTCTCAATGGTTTCAAGGTCTTTCAGCTGAAGTTCGGTGTCGATAATCTCTTTGTCGGCAATGGGGTCTACCGCCATGCCGCCCTCGCGCACCACATTGTCATCGTCGAAACAGCGTATCACATGGATGATAGCGTCACATTCGCGAATGTTTCCGAGAAACTTGTTGCCCAGCCCTTCACCTTTGGAAGCACCTTTCACCAGTCCGGCGATGTCCACAATCTCGCACGTAGCGGGCACGATGCGCCCCGGATGCACAATCTCGGCGAGCTTCGTCAGTCGCTCGTCGGGAACGGTGATCACACCCAAATTAGGCTCAATCGTACAGAAAGGGAAATTGGCTGCCTGTGCCTTTGCACTCGACAGACAGTTGAAAAGCGTAGACTTTCCCACGTTGGGGAGCCCTACGATGCCACATTTTAATGCCATAGCTTATGATAAACGTTTATATTCTAACGTGCAAATTTACACAAAAACTGTGATTTATAGGTCAGTGGGATAAAGAAAGTTCTTTTTCTTTAGAGGAAAGTTACGAAAAAGATTGGGAAACGTGCGAGGAAAAGCCTATAAAAGTGCTGGCCGAAAAGGAATGCCCCTCGTGCTGCGACTCGTGTGTTCTGGCTCGAAAATGATGTTTTTTTGCTTTCCTTAACAATATTTGTCCGCATTGTTTTTGTTGTTAGTCAGTATTTGTATAATTTTATTCAAAAATTCCGGAGAATGACTAAACTTTGGACATCACTCTTTTGTATCTTGCTCCTTGCAGCCTGTGGCGGCAGGCAACCAAACGACGATGCCACCCGCAGCATGTATTACTGGCGCACCACTTTCCGACTCGATTCTGCCGAGCGTGCCTTCCTTCGCATGCACCATGTGAAAAAGCTCTACGTCAGATATTTCGACGTGACACCGGACGACGATATGCACCCCATGCCCAATGCCACAACTGCCTTTGCCGACACCCTGCCGCAGGGTGTGGAGATTGTACCCGTGGTGTTTATTGTCAATCGTTTCCGAGCGGGAAGCATTGATGGCATAGCCGACCAAGTTTTTCGCCGCATTCTGCAGATGAACGAAACGCACGACATCAAGGGCATCAGGGAAATTCAGATAGACTGCGACTGGACCATGACGACGCAGAAACGCTATTTCAGTATGCTCCGACGCATGCGCGACCTCTGCCATGAGCATGGACTGGCATTGTCGGCCACCATCCGGCTGCACCAGTTGTCGCTCGAAGTTCCGCCTGTGGACAAGGGCACCCTGATGATGTACAACACCGGCGATTTCACCCAACTTTCCGTCCACAAGCCCATTCTCGACATGAAAGACGTGAGACCCTATCTGCACAGTCTGCCCCGATACAAATTGCCCCTCAACGTCGCTTACCCGCTATTCACGTGGCGGGTGCTGTTCCGCGATGGTAAATATGTGGGCATTATGCACGGTGATGACGATTTGCCCATATTGCAGGGCGACAGCATAGCCACGCGCCAGCCCGAACTTGATGACATCATGGCTGCCCGGCGGGCTGTGGACAGTCTGCGCCCGGAAGCCAACAGCGAGGTGATACTCTATCATCTCAACAACAAGAATATCAACCGTTTTACTCCCAACGACTATGAAAATATCTATCAGCAGCATTAATTTTCGAACAGGATTAGTTACCCTGATCCTGGCCCTGATGCCCTGTCTCGGCGCGATGGCATGCGCATTTGAGGGGCCTACCCACAACTATTACCTTTTCAGCGTGTTTCATCGCAGCTTGATGGGAGATCGTTTCGTAACCGAGACCGAGGTGTTTTGGAACAAATACGTCGGCAACGATCCCCGTTTTTCTTCCTATCGGTGGAGCAGGGAGGTGGTGATGGATGTGGCCAAGCGCAGGGGAGACACTGAGATGATGGCCTACCTGAGGTTGCTCAATTCCTACATTGATGCCTCTGTCTTTTACGAAGCTTGGGAATATCCGTCGAAGGAGAAAATAGCCCAAAGCCAGGCCACCATGCGAGAACTTCAGGCTGAGGCCCGAAAATACAAGGGAAGAAGGTTTCGGGCGCAATACATGCTGATGGTGATGCGCACACATTTTGCCCTGAAACAATACCGCGAGGCCATGAACTGTTGGATGCAGCAGGGACAAAACCTGCCACAGAGCGTCTACCGAGACATGATGCAAAACCTCTATGCGGGCTGTCTCCTGCGCCTTGGGCAGCGTCGTGAGGCTGTGGAAATTTATGCTGCGCAGGAAGACTTCGCAAGTTTGCAATACAGCGTGCGCAACTATCGTAATCTTGCCGGTATCAGCAAGGTGTTTGCCGAAAATCCCAATTCGCCCACGTTGCTCTATCTTGTGCAGGACTTTGTGAACAACTTACAGGAAACGCAGGATGTCTATGCCAACGAATGGCTCTCGAAGGAAGTTTATCCGGAGGATTCCGACAAGGTGAACTGGATTAGGGAGGTAGGCGCACAGCCCATCTATAAGCCCGAAGCCCGGCAGTTTATCGATTTTGCCCGTAGGGTGGTGGCCGGGGGAAAGAGCCGCACGCCCTGTCTCTGGATGTCGGCCATAGGTTGTCTGGAGCATCAAATGGGCGACTATCAACAGGCTAAAATAGACCTCGCCAAAGCGCTCACCCTCAACGGAACGCCCCGCATGAAGGACAATGCGCGCGCCATCTACGCGGCCAACTCGGTGTTTGTGGAGCCGATGAAAAAGAAGTATCGCCAATGGATGGCGGCCGAATTGCAGTGGCTCGATGCCAAGTCGAAGCAGGATATAACCGACAGTGTGCTGACCGACGACCACTATCGCGACGTGAAAGAACGCATCGTGTACAACGGATTGGTGCCCCGCTATTTCAAATCGGGCGACCGCACGATGGCCATGGCGATGCTCTGCATGATGGATAACGAGTTCAATCACATTTGGGGTATGCCCAACTGGCGGCATCCCGACTTCAAGGCTGCCGACAAGCCGTGGAACGGAGACTATTGGGGTGAGTATTTCGAGGCTCTCGACAGCGCTAATGTGGAGCAGCTCAGGCATTATGCCCGTTTTATCAGCAAGAAGCCCAAGGATGCCCTGCAACGCTATGTGTGGGCCAAATGCTATCGTGATGCCGATTATTACAACGACCTGATCGGCACCAAACTCATGGCAAGGGGAAGGTTTGACGAGGCCATTACCTATCTTGAAAAGGTGAGTATGGCCTTTCTGAATACCCAGAACATCGTGCCCTATGTCCGTCATCGCAGCTATGAGACGGAGCGATGGCTGACCAAACAGAAAGTCGGGGACGAGGTTGAGGGTTACATGCCCCTGCTTACCACAAACCGGAAAGTGGAGTTTTGCCGTCATATTCTTGCTGCGCAGCATCTCTATCGCAACATGCGGCCATCGGAGCAGCGTCTCGCAAAGGCCTACGAACTGGCCTCGCTCTATTATCAGGCCAGTTATCTGGGCGACTGCTGGTGGCTCACGCAGTATGGTCTCAGCTCTGCGCAAGACAGCACCAAGACGGGCAACATGGACTTCGTGGCCCATGCCATCAACCTGTTGGAAGAAAGTGCGCGCTCGACGGACTTCTCGTTGAAGCAGAAAAGCCTTTACGCCCTGGCCTTTATCCCGCAGGATTCGTGGTATGAGAAAGGGTGGGACGGCACCATCGGGGTGTATCACGACCTTGACAACCCTTCCGTGCGTCCTGCTTCGCGACAATACCGAGCCATGATGCGACTCGCGGTGTTTGCACACGACAATGCTGAGCGCATCGCTCCTTATGTTTCCCGTTGTGAGGAACTCAAGGCTTTCGAGCGAACCAGACTGACGGCGCCCGTCGCATTTTTCCGTTACGATGATGTGCGATGTGTCAAATAGAATGACAAAATTCCGGTGATTTTTTTCGGAGCATCCAGAGAAAAAAGGACTATGTTTCGACGGCCCAAATCTGTTCCGACCGTCAGAAAAATTCTGTGGAAATGCGGTTAAGCCTTCTTGGCGGTGCGGATAAGGCTTAACGGCACGGCGACAAAGGCCGTATCGCATGGCGGTTAAGCCCTCGTCGCAGTGCCATTGGATATCCAACCGCGATTGGTAAAATAAGACTTTTTAGTCCGTTTTTGCTAAGTGCTTGATGGATAGATGGTTACAAACAGGCGTAATTTTCTCGTATTTCGAACTCCGGGACATTTATTTTAGAATACGCGAAGCATAACGGGGTGTTTGTCAAGAAAATTAGCAATATAAAATTCCTGCGGTGTTACATCATCAATCATCAACCCGAAGTTCACGGTGGGGGAGGGTCCTGCCGATGATTATAATTCGACGCGACTATTTTGCAACAACCGCTTATATACACTCTCCTGACAGCAGAATAGTGTGGACTACGCAGGCAGGTTTTGAGAAAAAACACTATATTTGCAGACGCAACCCTTTAATTTCAATACATTGATGGAAAAATCAGATTCCGACCGTCAGCGAGAACATTCCATATATCGTGTTACCATAGCCGGAAGCATCATCAACGTGCTGCTGCTGGTTTTAAAGTTTGTGTCGGGCATTGTGGGCGGGTCAGCTGCCATGATAGCCGACGCCGTGCATTCGCTGTCCGATTTTCTGACCGATATTGTGGTGCTGGTGTTTGTCAAGCTCAGCAACCGGCCGAGCGACCACGACCACGACTACGGGCATGGCAAATACGAGACATTGGCCACGGCCTTTATCGGACTGGCTCTGATGGCTGTGGGCGTGATGATATGTTATAACGGGGTGATGAAAACGTGGTTGGCCATACAGGGCGAACAGCTTGCCACGCCGGGATGGATAGCCTTGGCGGTGGCTGTGATGAGTATTGTGCTGAAGGAATGGGCGTTTCGGTTTACCAACAGAGTGGGGGAGCGCGTGGAGTCGCAAGCTGTGGTGGCCAATGCGTGGCACCATCGATCGGACGCGTTTTCGTCGATAGGTACGGCCGTTGGCATTGGCGGTGCCATCCTTTTAGGACCGAAATGGGCGGTGTTGGACCCGCTGGCAGCCATTGTGGTGAGCGTGTTTATCCTGAAAGCAGCCTATGGACTGATCAAGCAATCAACCAGCGAACTGCTCGAGGCCAGCTTGCCCGACAGTCTGGAAAAGGAGATTGTAGCCTTGGTGATGCAGGAGCCGATGGTAGCAGATGTTCACAGCCTGCGCACCCGCAATATTGGCAACCGTATCGCCATTGAGATGCATTTCCGCATGCCGGGCTCCATCTCGCTCTATGAGGCGCATGAGCACGCCACGAACATTGAGCGTCGCCTGCACGACAAGTTTGGTCAGGAATCAATTATCACGCTGCACATCGAGCCATTGAAAGTGAATGGGAAGTATGAGAAGCCTGACAAGATCGTTTCGGGTCGTGCTGAAAAATACTAATATATTCTGACTAAGATCATTTAACTTTCTAAATCGGACTGCGGTTCAACTATCCTGCCATGGCTTTTAATTCCCTGCTGTTTGTCGTTTATTTTCCCATAGTCTGTCTGCTCTACTATATTCTTCCGTTTAGGTTTCGCAACAGCTATTTATTGTTGATCAGTTTTCTGTTCTATGCCATTTGGAAACCCGTGTATTTGGTGTTTTTGCTGTGGGTGATATTGGCATCGTTTTATACGGCTCGTATCTTCGAACGACATCGAAAAATCTCCATTTGGATCGGCGTCACGGTGGTGCTGCTGCCTTTGCTCTTCTTTAAATACTATTCGTTTTTCAATCAGGTGTTAAGAGATATGCTCCCGTCCGTCTTTTCGGATATTTCGTTGCCCGGGCTGAATTGGGCTATCCCCATAGGCATTTCGTTTTACACGTTTCAGGCTCTCGGATACGTATTTGATGTTTACCGGCATCAGATCAAAGCAGAGCAAAATCTTTTGCACCACAGTTTGTTTATTTCTTTTTTCCCGCAAATACTCTCAGGCCCGATAAGTCGATATGGCGATCTGATGCCTCAGGTTAAGCAAGCGAGAAGACCGGTTGATACAGGCCTGATGGCCCAAGGATGTAAATTCATGGTGTGGGGCATGTTTCTGAAGGTTGCTGTGGCCGACAGGTTCGGGTTGTTTGTTGATACGGTGTACGGGCAACCTGATGCCTTCACCGGTCTCACCGTATTTTTTGCCACCCTGTGCTATTCCATACAGATATATACCGACTTCGCGGGCTATTCGCTGCTGGCCATTGGCTGTGCCAATATACTCGGCTTTCGCATTCGCGACAACTTTGCCCGACCGTATTTTTCGTTTGGCTTCGGCGAATTTTGGCGACGCTGGCACATCACCTTGTCGACATGGTTGCGCGACTATGTGTATATCCCGATGGGTGGCAGCCGGACAAGTCGTTGGAAAATCTGGCGAAATCTACTCGTTACGTTTCTGATCAGCGGACTGTGGCACGGAGCTGCATACACCTATCTTTTGTGGGGAGTCCTGCATGGTCTTTTTGTCATCGTGGACAGACGGGTGCGCCAATACAAAGAACGCTGCAACCGGTTGGTTAATGCTGTTGGCGTCGCGATCACGTTTATATTGGCGAGCCTGTTGTGGATTCTGTTTAGGGTGCCCACTGTTCGTGAGGCTTTCCACCTATGTTCGCACATGCTTTCTGACCATAGATTCCTATTGCAGATACCGGACAATCGCGACATGAAAGCCACCGTGTTGACCATGGCTGTCATGGGGAGTCTTGTCGTCGCCAAGGATGTGAGAGACGAATGGTTCCCCGCCTTGTTTCAAGGCAGAAAATGGACTGTGCCGGCCATGGTTTTCACCGTCGTATTGATACTCATGTTTGGTGTTTTCGATGCCGGTCAATTCATTTATATTAGTTTTTAATGTGATGAAAAGATTCTTACTCACTTTGATTGGTGCACTTGCTGTTGTATTTGTCATGGATCGTGCGGTGGGATTCATGCTGAAAACAGGATATGAGCATACTCGATATGGCGCCATTGGAAGGAAAAACGAGATCGTAAACCGTGTCAAAAGCGATATCATCATCTTGGGCTCGTCGCGCGCGTTGCATCACTATGTACCGCAAGTGATCAGCGATTCGACAGGACTAAGCTGCTATAATTGCGGACAGGGAGGGCAGGGGATTATCTATCATTATGCCCTTTTGCGCGCCATGACAGAGCGGTATATGCCCAAAATGATAGTCTACGAATTGACCTATGCATACGATGTGGAAACGTCCGACAACTCGCGTTTCCTTGGCGAAATACGCACCCTCAATCATCGCGGATGTGCCGACTCCATTCTCTATCGGCTTGGAAATATGGAAAAGCTGAAGATGATGAGTCATATTTACCCGTATAACTCGTTGGCGTTTCATATGATAGGAGACCAATGGCAAAAGAAAAACCTGACGGCACAATATGGTTATATTCCGAAATTCGGTCGGTTGAATTCCGCTTACACCAAGCCCAAGGAATCTTCGAAAGCCAGCACTGTAGACTCAGTGAAGCTGTCCTTCTTGAAAAAGTTTATCAGCGAGTTTGCTCCTCAAACAAAATTAGTTGTATTCGTGTCGCCCGAATATGGAATCAAGGCAGGCTACAGGAACTATTCCATAGTGCAACAGCTGTGCCAAGAGCATGATGTTGCTTTTGTGAACCGAAACAGCGACCCCGACATCTCGCACAACCCGTCTCTGTTTATCGACAATGTTCATCTCAACGATGAGGGTGCCACGCGTTACACCCGCTCAATATGCCGCGTTTTAAGAGATGTCTTGAGCGCTGTTCCATGATTAAGTTATGTATTATCTCGGCGCAGCCTAATTTTGAATTTTGAATTGTAACTTTTGAATTGTCACCGCGCAGCCTAATTATGAATTATGCATTGTGACGAGTTGATGAGCTTGCGAATAATTATGAATTGTCACCGCGCAGCCTAATTATGAATTATGAATTGTGAATTATGAATTATCAATGTGCTTCCAGCCAATTATCTCCCCATCCTGCCTCGGCGATGAGGGGCACATTGAGGGGATAGGCGCCCTGCATTTCTTCAAGAACGATTTTCTCCACCTTCTCGGCTTCATCGGGATAGACCGAGAAGTTGAGTTCGTCGTGCACTTGGAGGATCATTCGTGAGCGGATGCCCTCCTTTTTGAAGCGTTTCCAGATGCGTATCATGGCGAGTTTGATGATGTCGGCCTCACTGCCCTGTATCGGGGCGTTGATGGCATTGCGTTCAGCAAAACCGCGAACGGTGCCGTTCTTTGAGGTAATGTCGGGCAGATAGCGCCGGCGCCCGAACAGCGTTTCGGCGTATCCGCACTCGCGAGCCGTTTCCTTCGCTTTCTCCATATACTCCTTCACCTTTGGGAAGGTGGCGAAATAATCGTCGATGAGCTGTCGTGCCTCACCGTTTTCGATGCCCATGCGCTGTGCCAATCCGTAGGTCGTGATGCCGTAAATGATACCGAAGTTGGCCTGTTTGGCCTGCTTGCGCTGGCTGTCGGTC
Source organism: uncultured Bacteroidales bacterium (assembly GCA_937995875.1). Classification (GTDB taxonomy): domain Bacteria; phylum Bacteroidota; class Bacteroidia; order Bacteroidales; family Bacteroidaceae; genus Prevotella. Next base: position 25,034 of record CALKIW010000014.1, read on the forward strand.
ACGTCGTCCATATTTTCTTTCCAAATCTTAGAGGCCGTGGCACGATGAATGTCGAATCCCTCGCGGAAGGCTTCCATCATGTTTTCATCGCGGCTGAGATGGGCCATGATGCGGAGTTCGATTTGACTGTAGTCGGCCGAAAAGAACTTGCAGCCCGGCTCAGGGATGAAACACTTGCGTATCTCCTTACCATCGTCGTCGCGGACAGGGATGTTCTGTAGGTTGGGATCGCTCGAAGAGAGTCGCCCTGTGGCTGTAACGGCCTGATTGAAAGACGTATGGATGTGCCCGGTACGTGGATTGATCAGTTTGGGCAAAGCCTCGACATAGGTGCTCAAAAGTTTTTTCATGCCCCGGTAGTTGAGAATATCCTCAACGATGGGAGCCTTGTCCCTGAGCTGCAACAGCACCTCCTCGGAGGTGACAAACTGCCCCGTCTTGGTTTTCTTGGGCTTATCGACAATCTTCATCTTGCCAAAGAGAATTTCGCCCACCTGTTTCGGACTACTGATATTGAATTCCTCGCCCGCCAACTCGAAAGCATGGCTTTCGTATTGCTGCATCCGTTTAGTAAACGTACGCTCTATTTCGCTCAGCGAGTCGGTGTCCAGCAGCACACCGTTGAGCTCCATGTCGGCCAGCACCTTGACTAAAGGCATCTCTATATCCCAAAACAACGACTCGGCACCAACCCCTTTCAGTTGAGGCTCCAGCACGTTTTTCAGCTGCAGTGTGATATCGGCGTCTTCGGCAGCATATTCGTATATTTCTTCCGGGGAGAGGTCGCGCATGTTCTTTTGCCCCTTGCCCTTCGGACCGATGAGTTCTTCGATATGTACGGTTTGATATTGCAGCAACGTCTCGGCCATATAATCCATGTTGTGGCGAAGCTCCGGTTGGATGAGGTAGTGGGCAAGCATGGTGTCAAACATCTTGCCTTGGATATCGATGCCATAGTTTCGCAACACCACATAATCATACTTAATATTCTGTCCCACTTTCAGAATTTCGGGGTCTTCATACAATGGTTTGAATATATTAACATATTGCAACGCTTCTTCACGGTCCTTTGGGATCGCCACATAAAAAGCTTCTTTTTCTTTCACCGAGAAGCTCAGACCCACCAATTCGGCCTCCATCGGACTGGCAGAAGTGGTTTCTGTGTCCAGACTTAGAATTTTATTTGTCCGTAAAAAGTCATAAAGTTTGCGTGCTTCCTCTTGATTATCAATGAGTTTATAATTATGAGGTGCGGTTTTAAGGCTCTCAAATTTCGAGAATTTGGGCTCACTCGTAGTCTCGGTCGGATTTTCTTCAAATAAATTGAGTTGTAAATTATCAGATGTTACCTTTTCTTTACCTTTATTAAGAAACTTCTTTGCGAGTCTCCTAAATTCCAATTCTGTGAATATTTTGTGCAGTTCGGCCTCGTCGGGTGAGGTCATCTTCAATTCGTCGAGATTGAGATCGATGGGCACGTCGGTCCGGATGGTGGCGAGAAACTTTGACATCTTGATATCGTCCACGGCGTTCTCCACCTTTTCGCGCATCTTCCCTTTCAGTTGATTGGAGTTGGCGATGAGTTTTTCGCATGTTCCAAACTCCTTGATGAGTTTCACGGCGGTCTTCTCTCCCACGCCGGGGCATCCCGGATAGTTGTCGGACGAGTCGCCCATTAGTGCCAGAAGCTCGACAACCTGTTCAGCTTTGGCGATGCCGTATTTGGCTTGTATTTCTTTTTCTCCGATTTTATCGTATCCTCCTCCGTGTCTGGGGCGAAACATATAGACATTCTGACGAATGAGCTGTCCATAGTCTTTGTCGGGCGTAAGCATGTAGGTCTCGATGCCTTTTTCAGCCGCTTTGTTGGCCAGAGTGCCTATAACGTCATCGGCTTCGAAACCTTCCACCTGCAGAATGGGGATGTGCATGGCTTTCAGAATGGTCTGAATATGGGGCACGGACAGTTTGATGTCTTCGGGGGTTGCCTCCCGTTGCGCCTTGTAGGGTGGGAAAGCCTCGTGCCGAAAGGTTTTGCCATAGTCGAATGCTACCCCAATGTGTGTGGGATTTTCCTTTTCTATGATTTCGTTCAGTGTGTTGCAGAATCCTAAAATGGCAGAGGTGTTAAGCCCCTTAGAATTGATAGTGGGGCGTTTGATAAAGGCATAATACGACCGGAATATAATGGCGTAGGCATCCAAGAGGAATAGTTTCTCCATAATAATTTTGTTTTACTTGTAAAATTACTAAAATATTGCGACAATATCCAATAAAAGCCGTAATTTTGTAACAAATTAAACAGTAGTTCATGGATTATTTATCAACTATCAGGCAGCCTATACATTCAGAACTGAACGATTTTATAGAATTGTTCAATCAGTCGTTGTCGCATGTCGACGGACTGCTCAGCCAAGTTCTGAATCATGTTTGTCAGCGTGCCGGAAAGCGTATGCGCCCCATGCTGATTTTGCTGATGGCACGGAATTTCGGCAAGGTTACCTCAACTACTCTGAATGCCGCAGTGGGGCTTGAGCTGCTTCATACAGCATCGCTGATACACGATGATGTGGTGGACGAGAGTGAGGAGCGTCGCGGACAGACATCCGTGAATGCGGAATACAACAACAAAGTGGCAGTCTTGGCAGGTGATTATGTGCTTTCCACAGCCTTGCTGCATGTTAATTTCACACATAATGAGGCCATTGTAGAGACGTTGGCAGCATTGGGAAGGACATTGTCGAATGGCGAGATCCTGCAACTCTCGGCTATTCAAAAACAAGCCATTTCCGAAACAACATACTATGATGTCATCAGGCAGAAGACCGCTGCGCTCTTTGAAGCCTGTGCCGAGGTAGGGGCCTTGTCGGTAGGGGCTGATGCCGTTGCTACGGAAAAGGCTCGCAGGTTTGGTCAGAATATTGGTACCATCTTTCAGATTCGTGATGATATTTTTGATTATTACGACACAACCGACATTGGAAAGCCTACGGGCAACGATATGCTGGAGGGTAAATTGACGCTCCCTGTCATCTATGCCTTGAAGTCTACGGGTGACGAAACGATGATGAAACTTGCCCATAAGGTGAAGCAAGGCTCCGTTTCCGACGATGAAATCGCCCAATTAGTTCAGTTCACTAAAGCACACGGAGGTATAGAATATGCTGACAGGCGTATGTGGGAATTCCATGCGGAAGCCATGAGCTATCTTGAAAACGAAGTTGAAAACGACGAGATAAGAACAAGTTTAAAAGCCTACTTGGACTTTGTGATAGAAAGAAAAAAATAGCTTTCTTTATACGTTTTCTGCTTTTCCTTTATCTTTAGAAAAAGGAACGAACAGTATATTCCGGAACAAACAATAGCATAAGTTGGCATGCCGGCAAGCGCGATTTATAAAAGCGGTTTGCCGATCTGATACGCCACTATGCCTAAAGACATAAGAAGAGCCATATCAGTACTCAAAAACAGAGTCTGATATGGCTCTTTCACATGGGGTGATTGCAATTTATAGTTTCACGGAATGCTCATTTCGATTGGATGCACACCGTTCTTTGGAATCACCCCTGTTATTTTTCAAACGCCCTTTTTCGCTTTCCTCATTCCCTTCCTCGGCGAGGTAGGGGAATGGAGGAGCTATCAGGGCCGGACCTTAAAACCACTTGGTTTCTTGTCCCGTAATCTCGCTGAGCAGCAGATTGGTCAGTCGGCTGGTGCCCAGTCTGAACCAATCATTGGTGAGCCATTTCTCGCCGAGCACCTCTTTCACGATGGTATAGAATATCACGGCATCCATCACGCTGTTGATGCCGCCTGCGGGCTTCAGACCGACCTGTATGCCTGTTTCCTCGTAATACTCCTTGATGGCCTGGCACATCACGTAGACGTCTTGCGGAGTTGCTCCGCCCTTATCCTTACCGGTAGAGGTTTTGATATAATCTGCACCCGAATACATGGAGAGAATAGATGCCTTTTTCACATTCGACAAGTTGCCCAACAGACAGTTTTCCAAAATAACTTTCATGGCTACATTGCCACAAGTTTGTTTCAGTTCGCTGATTTCATCGCATGCACCCTCGTAGTCTTCGTTAAGGAATTTGCCTACCGGAAGCACGATATCTACGTTTGTGGCACCGTCTTTCACGGCCAATGCGGTCTCGGCTATCTTTACCTCCATAAACGTCTGGGAGGAAGGAAATGCGCCCGAAACAACGGCAATATCCACACCGTCTACCTCAAGCGTGTTTTTCACCACTTCGGCAAAGTTGGGATACACGCAGATGGCTGCCACGTGGGGCAGGTCGGGATAGGCAGAGTCAAACTTATTCACCTTCTCTACCATCTTCATAATTTTGAGGTCGTAGTCGGCAGCGCTCAGCGAGGTGAGTTCAACACTTCCCAAAAGGAATTTCTTTACCTCCAAAGTGTCGTTTTCGGGCACTTTCTCTACGATGAGTTTCTTCAGAGCTTCGCCCACTTCTGTCTCGTTTACGTTGCAGTTGTATTTAGACAAAGCCTGTTCGTACTTGCTTTTTTCCGATCCGTTTTCTGCGCGTTGCGCTTCTACTTGAGCCTTCAGCTTTCCTTTATTTATTGTAGGTTTAATGTCTTTTGAGTATCCCATAACAGTTGATTTTAATTTATTTTTATATGATATTTTTTGTATTTTATTCTGTGTCAAAGGTGGGAGAACATTCGGCGCGTCACACACGGCGCCGACGGTTTTTGCCTTTTTGCACGTAGGGTGGGAGATGAGGCTCCTATTTCAGTTTTTCGTTCTCCTTATGTCTTGTTGCGTCGCGTTTGGTCTTCTTCTCGATGCTTTTGCGGAACTCTTCCGTAAGGTCCACACCCGTCTGGTTGGCGAGGCAGCAGAGCACCCAGAATATGTCGGCCATCTCTTCGCCTAAGTTATCTTTTTCGCCCGCCTTAAAGCTCTGGTCGCCATATTTGCGAGCCATCACACGAGCCAATTCGCCCACTTCCTCAGTGAGGACGGCCATGTTTGTCAGTTCGGAGAAATATCTCACGCCAATGGTTTTAATCCATTGATCCACGGCGTTTTGTGCTTCTTGTATAGTCATTCTTTGCGGTGCAGTTTATGAGTTTCTTTTATTATGGATAGCTTCTAATTTTTTTAACAGCATAATTCCGCCTGTAGTGATTACAGAGGTGATGAGATGTCCCCACCAATCCACGCTTTCACCTCTTGCCAAATCTATTACCGTCAGGGCAAGGAAGAATGCAAACAGAAATGCTATAGGGGCGAATTTTGGGTAGGCGAACTTCATTCCTTGTTCTTGGAGTCTATGCAAATAGTCACCGGACCATCATTGACGAGTTCTACTTTCATGTCGGCGCCAAACTCACCTGTGCCTACGGGTTTGCCCATTGCGGCGCTCAGAGCCTCGCAGAAACGATTGTAGAGCGGTATGGAAATATCGTGCGGAGCTGCTTTAATCCAGCTGGGGCGATTGCCTTTCTTGGTGCTTGCCATGAGTGTGAATTGCGAAACCACGATAATATTGCCGCCGGCGTCTTGAATGTTGCGGTTCATCACCCCATTTTCATCGTCGAAAATGCGCAGCCCAACAGTTTTCTTCACCAGCCATTGAATATCCTCCTCCGTATCGTCTGCACCGATACCCAATAAGATGAGGTAGCCTTTCTCGATGGCCGATTTGATTTCTCCCTCGATGGTAACAGATGCGCGACTGACCCGCTGGATAACAATTTTCATAGTTTACTCGTCTTGTATGGTTGTAGTAATTTCCGACAAAGATAGTAAAAAGATGCTTATCTCCAAACATTAACTTGTTCTTTTAATATTCTATTACAGCGAATGAGCACAATCCCCAACCGTGTCTAAATCAAATCAACACCCGCTTAATATTGATAATTTGCCCGTATTCAGATTATGTAGCACCTTGGTTTTCTATGTTATTGTTTCTCCTTTCTTCTCATCCCTCTTTTTTCACTTATCTCTCTATTCTTCCCTCCTCGTTCTTCATTCTTCCCTTTTATATTCTTATATTCTTCATTTCTCATTCTTCATTCTTCCCTTATCTCTCTATTCTTTCCTTTTCGTTCTTTGTTCTTATCTTTCTTATATGTCAATTTAGATTACCATTTTTCGACAATTATTTCCGGACGATCTGGAGCAAAAAGGGCTATGTTTTTACGCTTTCTCTTTCTTTCTGGAACGTGAAAACCATTTCTTTTATAGGCTTCGTACTCCGCCATATCATGGCGGAACCCTAATCGCGATTCGGTTAAGCTCCAACCGCATTGCGGCTAAAGCCCAACCGCCCTGCGCTTAAAGCCTTCTCGCATTGCCGTTCGATACTTAACCGCGTGCCATCAAACAAAGGCCAGAGAGCCAATTTTTAGAAACGCCTTGATTATCAACGAACTAAGAATTAACCGTTTTTTCGCGAAATTCGGACGTAAGCAAAATAAATTCCTAAATACGCGATTTTTACGAGGGCGTTTGTAAATAAAAATCTCATGCGCCACCCACTTGTTTTAATTAGATTTCCCAATCAGAAATGACAAAATTGCCTATTTGCTCGTTTCGCCTTTCTTTTTTGCAAAGTATTCGCTTACGATTTTTGCCTTCGATGGTCCGATAACGGTCGCAAGTTCGTCGTATGGTGCTACCTTTATGTTACTTATTGATTTAAAGGCTTTTAACAGTGTTTTCTGAGTCTTCGGACCTATCCCTTCGATATCGTCTAACTCAGAATGCAGGGCTTGCTTGGATCGCTTGTCTCGGTGGAAACTGATGGCATACCTGTGCACTTCGTCTTGAATCTGTGTCAAAACGTGAAAAATCTCTGTATCTTGTTTAAGACCAATCACTTGCGGAGGAAACCCGTAGAGCAGTTCGTTGGTACGATGTCGGTCGTTTTTGGCCAGTCCGGCAATGGGGATTTCTAACTTGAGTTCGTCCTCCACAACTTGTCTCACCACCTCCATCTGTCCTTTGCCACCATCGGTTATAATCAGGTCGGGTAGGGGCAAGTTCTCCTTGATCATGCGACTGTATCTTCGTCTCACGACCTCTTGCATCGAAGCATAGTCGTCCGGACCTACTACGGTTTTGATGTTGTATTTCCGATAGTCTTTCCTTGAAGGTTTCATGCCCTTATACACCACGCATCCCGCTACAGCGTTGGTCCCGGATATGTTAGAATTATCAAAACATTCTATCTGATAAGGCAGTTTGGGAAGCCCAAGTGCAAGCTGCAGTTCTTTCATTAAGCGGGTTTGTTTTTGCTCCGGATTCAGTTTTTCTGCCTGCTTCAGACGGTCAAATTTATATTGTTTCCCGTTCATTTCGGAGAGTTCCAACAGGTGTTTTTTGTCACCTCTTTGCGGAACGAAGAACTCGGCATCCTTGATATTCCATTCCATTTCAAAGGGAACGATGATTTCCTTTGCCCTGCTTTTGAAACGTTCGCGTATTTCGGGAATTGCCTGTATGAGTAAATCTTCGTGAGTTTCGTCCAGTTTACGTTTGTACTCAAAGGTGAAACTTTGGTTTATCGTACCGTTTTTAACGTGAATGTAGTTGATAAACACGTTTTTCTTCAGCCCGTCGTCCGTAATGGTAAACACATCAACGTCTTGTATGGTATAGCTAACGACCTCGCTTTTGGCCACGAATTCTTTGAGCAGAATATATCTTTGTTTCAGGCTTTCAGCCTCTTCAAACTTCAGTTCTTGGGCTTTCTTTATCATTTTTTTGTAGAGCCAATCACTCAACTGACGTGTGTTGCCCTTTAAAATTTCCTTTGCCTGCCGTATGTTTTCTTGATAGTCTTCATAGCGTTGTTTGCCAATGCAGCATGCTTCGCAGTTGTGTATGTGATATTCCAGACATGGCTTGTACTTCTTTAGGCGAATACCCTCTGGGGTGATGGGCTGGCGACATGTTCTGGGTTTATACACTTTCTTGATAATTTCCAACACGTTATACATGGCAGAAATGTTGGGGTAGGGCCCAAAATAAGTACCGTGTTTCTTATTGATAATTCTCGTTTTGAAGATACGGGGGAAATGTTCGTTAGTGACACAAATGCTCGGATAGGTCTTACCATCTTTCAAGAGAACATTGTAACGTGGATTATATTTTTTGATGAGCGAATTTTCAAGCAACAGCGCATCCTCCTCCGTATTGACAATAGTGTAGGATATGTCGAATATCTTGCTTACAAGCACTTTTGTTTTAAATCTATCCACTTCCTTGTGAAAGTAGGTTGAAACTCTGCTTTTAAGTTTTTTAGCTTTGCCCACATATATAATGGTGTGCTCTTTGTTATAGAATTGATAGCTGCCGGGAAGGTCCGGCATATTCAATACTATGTTTTTCAGATATGCTAAACGTTTTTCGTTTTCTTCTCTTTTCATTTTTTGAGTTCCCTTTTATATACTGGTGTTTCAGCGATTATTGTTTCACGTGAAACAAAGCGGCCCCTTTGTAATTAACGATGTATGAAGCATACATATAAGGGGTGATATGCTATACGTCCCCGTTCGTTTATGAATGGTCTACAAATTTAACAAAAAGGTTTTTGCTTTACAAAGTTTAGGTCGTTATTATTTTATAAAATCAATTTATGTTTTGCAGAGAGAGGAAGTAATGTCGTGTGGGAGTGCTGTCAGCTGTATTATAAAATTGCAGAGAAGATCAGGAGATGGGAGAGAGACGAAGTGGAGAATGGATGTCGTTATTCTGGAATATCATTGAACGGCTTACGAATAGAGGATGGATTGATTGATGTGTGGATAGTTACGCGATTCATGAGGGTGGGAGAATGGTTTGCGTATGGTGTTTGTTTGTTGTAATGATATATTGATTACAGTAGGAACGGGAACAACTTCTTGGAAGACATAAACAACGTTGCTAATACGTCCATTCTTAGATACGTTTAAGCGATATGGTTATGTTGAGTATAAAACAAGCCCTGAAAGATTAATTTCTTTCAGGGCTTGGATAATTATAGTATGGAGCGATCGTTCGATGTTGCGTGCCTTAGAACTGAAGCAGACTAGTGATTTCTATATCATCATCAAATATGTTGCGTGCATTCGGAAACTCGCTCTGCAGCTCAATGATGAAATTACAGTAAATCTTCTTGGGATGGAACTTTTTAACGAGATCGCAGGCTGCTTTCATCGTTCCTCCTGTTGCTAAAAGGTCGTCGTGGAGTAGGATAACGTCGTTTTCATCGATAGCGTCCTTGTGAATTTCAATGGTATCTATACCATATTCTTTAGCATAACTTTCTTGAACGGTCTCGCAAGGCAGCTTTCCTGGTTTACGACAAAGTACGATTCCTGTGTTCAAATGGTAAGCAACTGAAGAACTCATCACAAAACCGCGACTCTCGATACCCACTATTTTAGTGATGCCCTTGTCTTTGTAGAGCTCCACCAATTCGTCGCTCATAATCCTAAGGCATTCCGGACTTTTAAACAGGGTACTGACATCCCTGAAATTTACGCCTTTTATCGGCCAGTCAGGAATGCTTCTCAGATTGTCTAATAAAATCTTGTTGTTCATTTTTTAGTATGTATTTATTATTAATTTCCTTATTTATCAGTGCTTTATATAAGGTTTTGTTTCACGTGAAACGTATATGTCGTTAGTAGGGTGTGAGTCTGAAACGTTTAGAATTATTTGTTAAAGGAAAGATGCTGTTGCTTTATTTTTCTCAGCATTCTGCAACATCTGTCTTTTAAACGACCGCTTTTTTACTCATCGACCCATCATAACCAACATTACGTTGATGTCGCTTGGTGACACACCGGGTATTCTACTGGCTTGTCCAAGAGTCTCAGGGTCGATGCGTTCAAGTTTCTGACGCCCTTCCGTACTAATTTCTTTTAATTCGTTATACCTGAACTTGCCTTTGATTTTGATATTCTCCAATCGGTGCATTTTGTCTGCAAAGAGTCTCTCCCGTTCGATATATCCCTTGTATTTGATGCGTATTTCTGCACCCTCGACAATCTCCTCGCATCTGTTTTCAGGCAATTCCATCACCTCTTTGAGAGAGGGAAGAAACTCTGAAAGTAGTTTCATGCTGAGTTGAGGACGCACGATAAGATCGGATATTTTACATCCCATGCGGAGTGGGGCGGTGCCAAAGGTTTCGAGAGCACCATTGATCTCTTTGGGCTTTACGGAGGTCTCGTTGCAATATTTAATCATGTGGTTAATGGCTTCCTTCTTGGATAGCCACCAGTCCAAACGTTCGCGGGTAGCTGTCCCCAGCTCGTAGGCCTTTTCTGTGAGGCGTGCGTCGGCGTCGTCTTGACGCAGGAGAATGCGGTATTCGGCGCGAGAGGTGAACATTCTGTAGGGCTCATCTACTCCCTTTGTCGTTAAATCGTCTATGAGAACACCTATATAACTTTCGTCTCTCCTCATGACTAAGGGGTTCCCTCCCGTGCAATAGAGGGCGGCGTTGATGCCTGCAACAAGTCCTTGTCCGCCGGCTTCTTCATATCCTGTGGTGCCGTTCACCTGTCCGGCCATAAACAAACCCTTGATGATTTTGGATTCGAGAGAGTGCTTGAGCTGCGTGGGGTCAAAGTAATCGTATTCGATGGCATAACCCGGACGGTAAATCTTGGCATCTCTCAAAGCTGGAATCTGATGAAGAGCCTTGAGTTGTGTCTCCAGCGGCATGGATGAAGAAAAGCCGTTAAGATACATTTCGTTGGTGTCTTCGCCTTCCGGCTCTATAAACAAAGGATGCGAATCCCGATCCGGGAAGGTAACAAGTTTAGTCTCAATCGATGGGCAATAGCGTGGCCCGGTAGACTGAATCTGCCCATTGTAGAGTGGGGAGTTTGCAATGTCCGCACGTAATATATCGTGTGTCGCACTGTTGGTGTTGCACGTCCAGCATGGTAGCTGCTTTAGTGTGGGCTGCGACCAAAGATAGCTAAACTTGTGAAAATCGTTTTCTCCGGGCTGTTGTTCAGTATCTTCAAAGTGGATACTGCGCTTGTCTATTCGCAGGGGCGTACCTGTTTTCATGCGTGCAGAGCGCACGCCCCAGCGCGTTATGGATTCCGTAAAGTGTGGAACGGCAGGCTCGGCACAGCGTCCTCCGGGGTATTGCTTGCGGCCAACGTGCATCAGTCCGTTCAGAAATGTTCCGGCGGTGACGATGATAGCCTTGGCGTATAGTTCTACTCCCCAGATGGTTTTCACTCCTATGGCTTCACCATCTTTCACTAAGAGTTCGTCGGCCTGGTCTTGCCAGATGTATAGATTGGGTGTTCTGTCGAGTACGCGTCGCCATTCCACGATGTATTTTTCGCGGTCGCATTGGGCACGGGGAGACCATACTGCCGGTCCCTTGCCTTTGTTGAGCATTCGAAATTGGATAGCCGTGGCGTCTGTTACTTTGCCCATATATCCTCCGAGGGCATCAATTTCGCGCACGATTTGACCTTTGGCTATTCCTCCGACAGCAGGGTTGCAGCTCATCTGTGCAATCTTGTTCATGTCCATGGTCACCAAGCACGTCCTGGCTCCCATATTTGCTGCCGCTGTGGCAGCTTCACATCCTGCGTGACCTCCTCCGATGACAATCACGTCATAACTGAAATCTTTCACTAATTTTTCTTTTTCTGCAAAAGTACATAATTATATCTATTTTTAGTGTTTTTTACTTTGATTTATCACTAAAATATAGTATTTTTGCAGTCTATTGACGGGTGGCACATACCTACAATAAAGTATTGGATATGCGATACCGTTTCAAGGCAGGGCAATTTGTAAACAATTATTTAGATAATATCTAACAGTTAAATAATTAAAAATCAATCATTTATGTGGTTATTCAATTCTCCAATTGGTAGAAAAGTTGTGATGTCATTGACGGGCATCAGCCTTATTCTATTCCTGACTTTCCACTGTTGCATGAATGTTGTTGCTTTCTTCTCCGGAGAATGTTACAATGTGATCTGCGAATTCTTGGGAAGCAACTGGTATGCTGTTGCCGGAACATTGGCGCTTGCGGCTTTGGCGGTAATTCATATCGTCTACGCATTCATCCTGACTGCGCAGAATCGTCGTGCTCGCGGTAATGAACGCTACGAGGTAACAGCAAGTTATAAGACTGTGAGTTGGGCTTCCCAAAACATGCTTGTCTTGGGTTTGATCATTCTCGTTGGTCTTGTACTTCACCTTTACAACTTCTGGGGACACATGATGTTTGCCGAGTTGGCAAATATTCAGGTGGCTCATGATCCTGCCGACGGTTTCGCATGGATTCTGGAAACCTTCTCAAATCCTGTTTATTCAGTACTTTATCTGGTTTGGATGGCTGCCCTTTGGTTCCACCTTACTCATGGTTTTTGGAGTGCTTTCCAAACATTGGGTATCAACGGTAAGATATGGTTAAAGCGTTGGCAAATCATCGGCTGCGTCTATGTGACAATCCTTATGGCCGTGTTTGCTATCCTTGTGCTGGCTTTCTGGCTCGGTTTCGCACCAAGCATGTGCTGTGCATAATTTCTCATCAACATTCGTAAATCATAATTAAAGAGATTATGGCTAAACAATTAGATTCAAGAATTCCAGAAGGCCCAGTGGCCGAGAAATGGACAAACTATAAGGCTCACCAGCGCTTGGTGAACCCAAAGAACAAGTTGAAGCTTGATGTCATCGTAGTAGGAACGGGCCTTGCGGGTGCAAGTGCTGCTGCTTCATTGGGCGAGATGGGCTTCAACGTACTCAATTTCTGTATTCAAGACTCTCCCCGCCGCGCACACTCCATTGCCGCACAGGGAGGTATCAATGCTGCCAAGAATTATCAAAACGACGGCGACTCTATCTATCGCTTGTTTTATGATACGGTAAAGGGTGGTGACTATCGTGCCCGTGAGGCAAACGTTTATCGCTTGGCAGAAGTGTCAAACAATATTATCGACCAGTGCGTGGCACAGGGTGTGCCTTTCGCCCGCGAGTATGGCGGCATGCTGGCCAACCGTTCTTTCGGTGGGGCACAGGTGAGCCGTACTTTCTATGCCAAGGGACAGACCGGTCAGCAGCTACTTCTCGGCGCTTATTCTTCATTGATGTGCCAAGTAAACGCAGGCAAGGTGAAGCTCTATACACGCTATGAAATGGAAGACGTGGTTATCGTGGACGGTCGTGCTTGTGGTATCATCGCCAAGAATTTGGTGACAGGTAAGCTTGAGAGATTTTCTGCAAACGCAGTCGTTCTCGGTACCGGTGGTTACGGCAATGCTTATTTCCTTTCTACCAATGCTATGGGATGCAACTGTACGGCAGCCATTCAGGCCTATCGCAAGGGTGCCTATTTCGCCAACCCCTGCTACGTACAGATTCACCCCACCTGTATCCCCGTTCACGGAGACAAGCAGTCCAAGCTCACCTTGATGTCTGAGTCTCTGCGCAACGACGGTCGTATATGGGTACCCAAGAAACTCGAAGATGCCAAGAAATTGCAGGAGGGAACACTCAAGGGATGGGAGATTCCTGAGGAAGACCGCGACTATTACTTGGAGCGTCGCTATCCGGCATTCGGCAACCTCGTTCCCCGCGACGTGGCATCACGTGCTGCCAAGGAGCGCTGCGACAAGGGATATGGCGTCAATAACACCGGTTTGGCCGTATTCCTCGACTTCTCCGAGTCTATCAATCGTCTCGGACTCGATGAGATCATGCAGCGATACGGCAACCTCTTCGAAATGTATGAAGAAATCACCGACGTGTTTCCGGGCGACGTTGCCAACGAAATTAACGGCATGAAGTATTACAAGCCCATGATGATATTCCCCGCTATTCACTACACGATGGGAGGTCTCTGGGTAGATTACGAACTTCAGACCACTATCAAGGGCCTCTTTGCTATCGGCGAGTGCAACTTCTCCGATCACGGAGCCAACCGACTCGGCGCTTCTGCTTTGATGCAGGGCTTGGCCGATGGCTATTTTGTTCTGCCTTACACTATTCAGAACTATTTGGCCGATCAGGCTGTCTGGGCGAAAGTTTCAACTGATGCTCCGGAATTTGACGAGGCAGAAAAGGGTGTCAATGCAGAGATAGACCGCCTCATGGGCATTCAGGGCAAACGCTCTGTAGACTCCATCCACAAGGAGTTGGGCCATATCATGTGGGAACACGTGGGTATGGGCCGCACTAAGGAAGGATTGGAAGAAGGCTTGAAGATGATTGCCGACTTGCGCAAGGAGTTCAACACCAACCTCTTTATCCCCGGTAAAAAAGAAGGCCTCAACGTCGAAATCGACAAGGCTATCCATCTGCGCGACTTCCTGCTGATGGGTGAACTCGTGGCCTACGACGCCCTCTCCCGCAATGAGAGCTGTGGCGGACACTTCCGCGAGGAACACGCCACACCTGAGGGAGAAGCAGCCCGCGACGACGAAAACTACTTCTATGTAGGATGCTGGGAATATCAGGGCTCAGACGAGAAGGTTCCGGAACTTATCAAGGAGCCTTTGGAGTATGAGGCAATCAAGGTTCAAACACGTAATTATAAGAATTAACAACTATGGCAAAGAATATTAGTTTCACATTAAAATTTTGGCGTCAGGATGGTCCTAAGGCACAGGGCCACTTTGATACGCACGAGATGAAGGATATACCTGTGGGTACTTCATTCCTCGAAATGCTTGATATTCTCAACGAAGAACTGATCGAAGCCGGCAAAGAGCCTTTTGTTTTCGATCACGACTGCCGTGAGGGCATCTGCGGTATGTGTTCACTTTATATCAATGGTGTTCCTCATGGCAGGACTGAGCGCGGCGCAACCACGTGTCAGCTGTATATGCGTCGCTTCAACGATGGCGACGTGATCACTGTCGAGCCATGGCGTTCGGCTGCATTCCCCATCATCAAAGACTGCATGGTAGACCGTTTAGCCTTCGACAAGATTATCGCTGCCGGCGGCTACACCACCATTCGCACGGGACAGGCTCAGGATGCCAACGCTATCCTTATTCCTAAAGAAGATGCCGACGAGGCTATGGATAGCGCTTCTTGTATTGGTTGCGGCGCTTGTGTTGCGGCCTGCAAGAACGGATCGGCCATGTTGTTCCTTTCGGCTAAGGTGAGCCAGTTGGCATTGCTGCCACAAGGTCGTCCGGAGGCCGCTAAGCGTGCCAAGAACATGATTGCCAAGATGGAGGAACTCGGATTTGGCAACTGCACCAATACCCGCGCTTGTGAAGCCGTGTGCCCCAAGAACGAGTCGATCTCCAATATTGCACGTCTCAACCGCGAGTATATTGCTGCGAAACTGGCAGATTAAACAAAGTTCTTCCCCTCGTGGAAGACTTCTTTATAGCTTTAAAGCCCGTGAACAAAACGCTGTTCACGGGCTTTTCGTTAGCGATAAGATTTCTTTGCTTATGCGCCGTGTATGCTATGCAATCGATACTAACTATGCAATACGCCTTTCGAAGGCTTCACGGGGCAGGAATACGCCTTTTAGAGGGCGTACCCATCTGCTGGAGCCGCACGCTGAGCAATCATAAAAACAAAAGAGGGAAATTCAACATGGAATTTCCCTCTTGTTCTGACAACGTGACCATTTTGATTTTCGGTCACGCTTGGTAATATTTTAATCAGTCAAATCAAAAAATCAATCGATCACTGATACCAAACCTCTCCACCCATATTTTGAATTGGAGGGTTGTCCGGATGCTTCGCTTCGAACGTTTGTTCTACGAAGATTCCCTCAAAGTTGTTCGACCTTGTTGTCATAAGGGTGAATTTTAAATGGTTGTTTCATGTTAATTGTCACTCTGCAAATATACAAAAAAATAGAATATCGTGCAACCCCAAAATCGAACAATTTGTTACAAAACTGTGTAAATTATATTAAAACTCAAACACTCGTTGCTAATTTTATATAACTTCGTCATAAATT
>CALKIW010000015.1 GCA_937995875.1 uncultured Bacteroidales bacterium
TTTTCAAGGGACGACTAGATAATGGTGTATGGGGGCGTGCAAGCGTTCCATCAGGTGCTTCAACAGGCGAGAACGAGGCTATAGAACTCCGTGATGGCGATAAAGGTCGCTTTGGCGGTAAGGGCGTACTCAAGGCTGTGGAGAATGTAAACAATGTGATAGCCCCTGCTCTCAAGGGTGATGATGTACTCAATCAGCGTGCTATCGACTATAAAATATTGGCACTTGACGGCACTCCTACCAAGAGCAAACTCGGTGCAAATGCCATTCTCGGTGTAAGTCTTGCAGTTGCTCAAACAGCAGCTAAAGCACTCAGCATTCCTCGCTATCGCTATATCGGTGGTTCTAACACTTATGTATTACCTGTACCTATGATGCCCCATCAGTAACTGTGAAACTCTTCAATGCTGCCCAGGAAGATAAGAACGATATCATTACCGAGATTTTCCAATCACAAGCAATCCTTGTCGGTTCGCCAACTATCAACTATGGTTTCAGCTATGCCATTGCTGGTATCCTGGAAATGGCCAGAGGTATGACGTTCAAGAATAAGAAGGCTGCTGCTTTTGGTTCATACGGATGGAGTGGTGATGCCACAAAGATGATTTCCGCTCGTCTGCAAGAGGCAGGTTTTGAACTCGTGAATGAAGGAATCAGAAAACTGTGGGTACCTGACGATCAGAAGCTCTCTGACTGTGAGGAATATGGTCATCAATTTGCTGAAAATATTAATAACAACAATTAAAATAAAGAAATTATGAGTAAGAAGTATGTATGTGACTCTTTCTGAGGATTTCGTCTGCCCAGTATGCGGCGCTGGCAAGGATGAGTTCAGTGAGGCTGAATAAAAATATTTAAACTGTCCCAAAAGAAAACGACCGGGGTAATTAGATACTCTGGTCGTTTTCTATTATTTCATTTTATCAGAATTCAGAATCGTAATGGTCTTGCCCTCAATCTTAATCGCACCGTTATCCTCGAATTCTGATAAACAGCGTAGTAGCGAGAACTTTTGAATGCCAAAGATATCTGCCATTTCCTGACGACTCGCATCCAGTTTTATTGTTCGGCTTTGCTGCTCGGTAGCAATCTTGATCAGATATTGAGCCACCTTTTCTTTCACACTGAAAAGCGAAAGCATGCGCATCTTATGTGTCAGGAACACATCAATCATTGACAGTAGTTGAATGAAGTTCCAACGTATTCTATCGTCTGTGTCAATCAGTTTCTTCAGTTCCGATGGTGTCATACGCATCAGCATCGTAGCCTTGCTGGTCTCTACGCTTACAGGCATTTCATTCTTCTTAGCAAAAATAAATGCAGGAGCAATAAGAGTAGATGCTGGCAGTCGGTTAATCTGAGCTTGTTTTCCAGATATGCCCGTCATGCGGGCAATCATCTCTCCTTCGATGATGAAATCGGCATACTTGCATGGCATACCAGCAAGTGTATAGATCTCCTTAGCAGGATATTCAACCATCTGGTAATCGGTTGTTGTCAATATATCATCAATCTCGTCAATAGAAAGGCCATTGAAGAAAGGACTCGTCTGCAAAATCTCTGATATTGATTCTTTCATGAATATACTATTATTTGAATGCAAAAATAGCAATTATATTATTTACTTGCAAGCCAATCTCTAAAAATTATAGCGTGATTGCAAGTCTCGCTCTTTGCACCATACAGAAGAGTTACATTCTGACTCTCCAAAAGTGCTTTAACATGCGATGCAAAAGGCAATGACTCTGGATTCGCATCTAATTCTGCACGATATTGATCTGCAAACTCTGCATAGTTCTCATCCTTATGACCAAACCACTTACGGAGCTCAGTGGAAGGAGTAATTGCCTTGTTCCATTCATCAATTTCTGCTTTTTCCTTGGAAAGTCCTCTTGGCCAAAGCTTATCAATGAGAATGCGATACCCATCACCCTCTTCGGGTGACAGGTATACGCGCTTTATTTTTAGGTCGTACATTATTTTACAATCTGCTGTTCAACAACCTGACAGCTTGGGAAGATGATGTCATTCTCAATATGGATATGCTCATAAAGATCATCCGAGAATTCCTTCAAAGCACCCACGAGGAGCTTATAATCATCACTTGCATCAGCAGGAGCTGTATAATCGTTGGTGAGCTGGCGGATACGCTGATGACGGTCAATCTCATCATCATGTTCAAGCATCATCATATGGATAGGATTAGCGATAGAACCACAATGCATAGGTCCCATAGCCTGACCATTACGCTGAGCCTCAAGAAGACTATAGAGGTAAGGGAACAAAACCTGCTCTTCCTTCTGCAGATGATTTCCCAAGTCATTAAGTGAATCACTGAAAAGACTCTCTATCTCAGCCATTACCATATTCTCATCAGAAAGCGACTGAATCAGTCGAAGCACTTTTGGTCCTTTAGCACGAATGCCACGATGATGAATCTTGAGGGCATAATCTATCAATAGATCGGTTGGCCACTCATTGAATTTATATTTTGATGTTTCTATTTCTTATAAAATATAGTTCTTGATGTCTTCTTCAACGGTTGAATTGCCAGCAATACCGAAGGTATCAACCAGCACCTTCAATACGCCTTCAGAAACGAATGCAGGAAGAGTTGGACCGATGTGAATATTCTTCACTCCAAGGTGGAGAAGTGCAAGCAGAACGATAACAGCCTTCTGTTCATACCAAGCGATATTGAAGAATATTGGCAGATCATTGATATCGTTTGCCCCGAAAATCTCTTTCAACTTCAATGCTACAACCGCCCATGAATACGAGTCATTACACTGACCCGCATCCAACACACGAGGAATACCATTGATGTCTCCAAGATTCAACTTATTATACCTATACTTGGCACATCCACTGGTAAGGATCACCACATCCTTTGGAAGAGCCTTGGCAAATTCTTCGTAATAGTTACGGCTCTTCATTCGTCCATCACAACCGCTCATTACAACAAACTTACGGATAGCACCACTCTTCACTGCATCTACAATCTTGTCGGCCAGAGCAAATACCTGAGCATGTGCAAAACCACCAATGATTTCACCTGTCTCAATCTCCTTTGGAGCCTCACAGGTCTTAGCCAACTTGATCACTTCAGAAAAGTCCTTATGACCATCAGCGGCCATCTCGATATGCTCCCAACCAGGGAAACCTGTTGAGTTTGTTGTGAACACACGATTGTTGTATTCTGCTGACAAGGCTGGTGGTACGATACAGTTGGTGGTGAATACGATTGGACCATTGAAGGTTGCGAACTCCTCCTTCTGCTTCCACCATGCATTACCATAGTTACCAACCAAATGTTTGTATTTCTTCAGTTGTGGATAGTAGTGAGCTGGAAGCATCTCACCGTGTGTATAGACGTCAATACCTGTACCTTCTGTCTGGATGAGGAGATCTTCGATATCTTTGAGGTCGTGACCAGAGATAAGGATTCCAGGATTCTTTCCCACACCAATATTCACCTTGGTAAGTTCTGGATTACCATAAGCCTCGGTATTTGCTTTGTCGAGCAATGCCATCACATCCACACCGTATTTACCTGTTTCGAGAACAGTAGCAAGGAGTGTCTCCATATCAGCATTAGGATTGCTGATTACTGCAAGAGCCTTACACATAAATGCTATAATCTCATCATTGGTTTCGCCCAGACGAGCCGCATGCTCATAGTAAGCAGCCATACCCTTAAGACCAAGGATGGTCAGTTCCTTCAGCGAGCGAAGGTCAGCATTCTCATTGCGAAGGATTGACTCTCGTTCGCCTTCCGCATTGTAGTCCGCTTTCTCGCCACCCCAGTATACCTCCTGATAATCTGGGAGTTTAATGCCCTTACTGACAACGGTATCAATCAATTGTTTCTTGATGAAGATACCTCTATCTACCTTAATTAATATACTCTGATCATCGAAGTTGGCATTAGTAATCGTAGAGAACAATGCATCAGTGAGAAAATCAGCAACTTCCTTATTTGCTTTTTCACCGATTACATGCTGGATAGTTCCTACACCACGCACAACACTTAAAAGTAAATCCTGCCACTTTGAAGTAGTTGCCTCTTTACCACAAACACCCTTGATGGTACAACCTGTACCCTTAGCTGTTTCCTGACATTGGAAACAAAACATTTTATTTTCTGCCATATCTATTAATGAATAATTATATGACTGCAAAGGTATTAGGATAAAAATAGTCCGTTGGTAACCAAAGTTACTTAGAGTACATAAGAAAAGTTAAAATATCTGTTATCTGACCGACTTATCGCAATATCGGTAATTTAGCAAGGATTATATTGGCAAATTTAAATAACGACAGAGCATCTTCTCTGATATAGAGAAACTGCTCTGAATGTTTTTTGCTATCTTACAAAGCTATAGGTATAGTTTAAATATTCTACTTGTACATTATATGTTGACCAAGACTTGCGTAAGTCGCTATCACTCAGCAAAAGTTAGCCGCGGCGCAGGCGAGTGTAGAAGAATAGACAGCTGAGACAGAAAATAAGTGAGTTAGGCGGATAGCCCCGATAAATAAAGGGCTTCCGCCTAACTTCGTATATGGAGATATGTGCATTTCGACACACTTTGTGAGGCAGAATGAACGGAAATGTTTAGAGAAAGTTGCGTGGTTTTACACCCCATGTTTAGAGCGTGTTTAGAGTTGGGAATAAGCGATTTACAAGACGGCTAATATGGGATGCTTACCATTCTCAGGAAGACGTTTCTCGCTGCGCCTGCGCATATACCATGCGCTCAAGTTCAAGAATGCGACGGGACTTTCGTGCCAATTCAGCATCCTTGTCTCTAAGTTCAGCATCTCTTTGTTCAAGAAGTTCTATAACAGCTTCCCGAGTTAGAGAATGGTAGTCAGATGTCATTGTGAGATGAGGTGTATCCATCACATTATCAGTTCTTTATATAATGTAAAGGTACGAAAAATATCTGACACTGGCAAGAAAATACTAAGATTTATTGTATCTTTTTCTTCGGTAGCAATTAGGGTTTATCCCTTCAATATGGAGTACTAATTCGTCCCAGCGAAGTTCATAAAACCCAGTACTCGATCGCATGATTTTAGAGCTGAGACAGCCCTGTGCCATCTGCTTGTGATAAACAACAAAATCACAGCGCTCCCAGTGAAGCAACTTGATTCGGTTACGCAAGCGATTGTAGAAAACGTAGACAACACCATCGGACGGGTTGAAATAATGGCTGCGTACCAATTGGGACAGGCGAAGGATACCTTGACGCATATCCACAGGAGCACAACAAACCCAAAAAACATTTGTTTCGTTGAGTACAAACATAATATTTTTCGGGCAAAGGTAGTAAAGAGCCAATATCACACAAAAGCGGTTAATATGGGATGCTTACACTATATCATAAAAGCAAATTGACTCATCAACAAACAAAAAGCCCACAAGCAGTGTAAACTTCATGGTTTACAATGACCCGTGGGCTTAATGTATATTGTACTTACTTTGCTTTATTTAAAAATGAGTTCTTCCTTTCCTGCTGCTTTGCCTATGGAAATGGTATCGCCGGACTTGAGCTCTCCGGATAGGATCATTTCACAAATACCATCTTCGATATAGGTTTGGATGGCGCGTTTCAATGGTCGGGCACCGAATTGTACATCATATCCCTTGGATGCAACAAAGTCTTTGGCCTTGTCTGTAATCTGAACGGTATAGCCCAAATCACCAATACGCTTGTAGAGAGCTCGCAACTCAATGTCGATGATTTTCCTAATGGC
This sequence comes from uncultured Bacteroidales bacterium, assembly GCA_937995875.1. Taxonomy (GTDB): domain Bacteria; phylum Bacteroidota; class Bacteroidia; order Bacteroidales; family Bacteroidaceae; genus Prevotella. The sequence goes on from CALKIW010000015.1 coordinate 5,764, forward strand.
TTTCAAGTCGAGCTGGTCGAATGTTATAATTTCGTCCAAACGGTTGAGGAATTCGGGTGAGAATTGCTTGCTCAGGCTTTTCTGAATTACCGAGCGTGCATATTCCTTGTCTTGCTCGTCCATATTAGCTACATTGGAAATGCCACCGGCATTAAATCCAACACCACGACTGAATTCCTTCAACTGTCGTGTTCCCGCATTGGAGGTCATGATGATTACTGTGTTGCGAAAATCTACGGTACGGCCGTTACCGTCGGTCAGTCGGCCTTCGTCTAATGCTTGGAGCAATAGATTGTAGACGTTGCCATGTGCCTTTTCAATCTCATCGAGCAAAACAATGGAGTAGGGGTGACGTCGTACCTGTTCGGTGAGTTGTCCGCCTTCTTCGTAACCCACATATCCCGGAGGTGCTCCAATGAGTCGAGAAACGTTGAAGGCTTCTGTATACTCACTCATGTCAATGCGAATTAAGGCATCTTCTAAGCCAAACATGTTTTCAGCCAGTTTCTTGGCAAGATATGTTTTCCCAACTCCGGTAGGTCCCAGGAACATGAATGCTCCAATGGGGCGATTGTGCGCTTTCAGTCCTACACGATTGCGCTGAATAGCCTTTACCATTTTGTTGATAGCCTGATCCTGCCCAATTACATTTTCTTTGAGAACATCAGCCATGTTTCTCAACCGTGCACCTTCGGCCTCTACCATACGTTGTACGGGCACTCCGGTCATCATTGAGACTACATCGGCTACCTCTTGCTCGCTTACAATTTGTCGAGAGGCAGCGTCGCCTTGTTGCCAACGCTGTTGCATATTCTCCAATTCTTGCTCCAATTCCGTTTGTTTATCACGGAAACCTGCGGCAAGTTCGAAATTTTGGTTGCTCACAGCTTGCTGTTTCTTCACCTTCACGCTTTCTATCTGCTTCTCCATGTCAGTAATTTCCTTCGGTACTTTTGCGTTTTGCAAATGTACTCGAGAGCCTACTTCATCGAGTGCATCAATGGCTTTGTCGGGAAAGAAACGGTCTGTGATGTATCTTTCGGTGAGTTTTATACAAGCCTCAATAGCATCATTGGTATAACTGACATGATGATGTTCTTCATACCTGTCTTTTATATTTTCCAATATTTGGAGGGTTTCTTCAGGTGTTGTCGGCTCCACCAATACTTTTTGGAAACGACGTTCCAAAGCACCGTCTTTCTCTATAGAATTCCGGAACTCGTCGAGTGTAGTGGCTCCGATACATTGAATGGTACCGCGAGCCAAAGCCGGTTTCATAATGTTGGCCGCATCCATACTGCCCGGAGTAGAGCCGGCGCCGATGAGAGTATGTATCTCATCAATAAATACTATAATGTCCGGATTTTGTTCCAGTTCTTTCAAGAGCGCGCGAATACGCTCTTCAAATTGGCCTCTATACTTCGTTCCTGCCACAATAGCGGTCATGTCAAGGCTCACCACACGACGATTGAACAACACAGGAGAAGTAAGACGCTTCGAAATAAGCTGTGCAAGTCCCTCCACAATAGCACTTTTACCCACACCCGGCTCACCTATTAATATAGGGTTGTTCTTTTTACGGCGACACAGGATCTCCGTTACACGCTGGATCTCTTTTTCGCGACCAACCACCGGGTCTAATTTTCCTTCAGTTGCCGCGCGTGTTAAATCTGTTGAGAAATTATCTAAAATAGGAGTGTTACTCTTACTTTGGGGCTGAGCAGCAGTCGTTGTACGACGACGGTTACCATCCCGTTGATGGCTTGACATTGTATCATCAAATTCTTCTTCGTCCTCATCAGGTAAGCCTAAACCGTCCGTCATCGGCTTCTTTTTTAACAGTTGAATGGCCTTTTCGTAGGTTAAGTTGTTATTTTCAAGCACTTCTTTAGCTCCGTTGTTCATTTGGTCATGCAATATGGCAAGCAACAAATGTTGCACATCAACCATTTGGGTGTGCTGAATCCGAGCCTCAAGAACCGCTAATTTCAATATATTGCTGGCCTTGTCATTGAGCACAGGGTCGCTGGTTTGGAGCGATGTGCCCACTTGGTCGGCGCGTACACGTTCTTCCAAAGCATATTTTATACCGAGAATGTTGAGTTCTAAATGATTAAGGAGGTCTATTACGGGACCACCCTTTTCCCTGAGAATGCCAAGCAAGAGGTGTTCCGGCCCAACATAACTACTGGCCAGACGTGTCGCCTCTTCTCTGCTGAAAGCAAGTATTTCTGATACTTTAGGTGAAAATTGACTGGTCATATTTATATCCTTTCTACTTTTCAAAAATTATATTTATCGTATGTTGTACATCTAATAAGAGCAACTACCGTGCCAATTTATAAAAATTTTATGTTATCAACCTCATTCCACCTATACTCGGAGCTAATATAATTCATTTATAATCCGCAGATATTATTATATGGACAGGATGCACAACGTGTACCATCTTCAGTAGGTAGGAAAGGTTGTTCGGAGTCAAAGATATTTCCTAAAAGTTGTTTCAGTCCCATAATAAAATCATCATATTTCGTGTTAATATCGTCTATAGTCTCTCGCTTACCCTTGCCTGCTCCGATTTGCAGAATAGGATTGTAGTCAGCGGAAGCGGTCTGTCGAATAAAGAAAAGGGCCGGCGAAACAGGCAGTTGCCCTTTGTTGATGGTTTTTAAGGCGTCTGCTCCGTGACGTATGATGCCGGCATAGAGAAATGCCTGTAGATAATATGCAGTGTGTTTACTGTCTATATACTTTGGCTCAAAAAAATCTTCTACCTTTGAAGGAATAGAAGATAACGGTGTTCCTGTCTTATAATCAACAACTCGTATCATGTTTTTTCCGTCTTTTACAATGCAATCCAGACGGTCTATCTGCCCCCCAACTCTGATTGTACGTTCTTCTCCCTGTACCTCAAATGTCAGGTTGTCATAGAAACTCTCCTCCAATGCCAAGATGTCAAACGGTGCGAGCTGTTTATCAAGTGCTAAAAGCCTGTCAATATAAAGCTTTACCGCTTTTTTGTTGAGACGTTGTAATCCGTTATATTGAGGTGTAAAATGATGGTCATTTACCTTGAAAACAACTTCACGGAAAGCCTGATCGAGATGCTGTTCGAGCCTAAGATTATCTTTTTGCAGTGCTGTTATTGCATCCGTTGTAATTGTTTTCTTGTAATGATGAGATAAGTCAAGATATATCAGTTCGGCCGTTCTGTGGAATATATTTCCGAACATCACGTTGTCGATTTCGTCTTCATCTTCGTTATTTTCCTCCCGAAGATGGCAAATAGTATTATAATAAAATTGCAGTTGGCATCTCAAATATCGGTTGATTGCCGATGGGGAGAGACGCTCTATAGCGTCCAGTTTATCTTTTATAAGATTATCTTTCGTTATCGGCAAGCGTCTTAATAGTGTAGCATTTTGACCGGACTGCAATGTTCTATGGTTCATGCGATGCTTCTCAGCATTCTCTACCATGAACTGCAACATAAATCGGCTCATCTCTCCCCGTTGTCCATCATCGGTGGAATTGTTGAATGTGAGCGTCACATCTTTAGCTCGTTGCAGGAGTGAATAGAAATAATAGGCATAGATACCTACTTTGTTTTCTATGGTTGTAAGTTCGTAACCGGCACGAAGCGAGTGAGGGATAAACGATGCATCGTTTATGTTCTTGGGGAGATTCCCCTCGTTGCATGATAAAAGTAGCACATGGTCAAAATCCAAGTTACGCGTCTCAAGAACACCCATAATCTGAATACCGAGTAGCGGCTCACCATGAAATGGAATGGAGGTGCTTTGTATCATTTGCGTTATGAGTCGTTGAAGAATAGTAACAGACACCAATTGTTTTCCACTTTTTTTATCAATGTTTCCAAAGGTCAGTTCCATTTCTGCAGTCGTAGGAATCATAATTTCATCCAAACGGTTTATCAGAGTGTACATTCTGAATATAGACTCATGCATCAACGGATTATTTTCTTCTCTTGCTCCTATGCCGACAAGTTTGAGAACGGCAGCTATTATTGAGAGGATAGGGAGTTTCCCATCATCCGCAGACACATCTGCAAAAAGCACGTTTAACGCTTCATCGTACCCTTCGGTGAGCAACTTGCGAGTGGGATAATAATGCTTGCCAGAGTTTAGTTCATTAAGCAGCAACAAGCAATCGTCTGAAATGTATTTGGCGTAAGGATGTCTTAATATTTGGGTAACATACTTAAGTCTGTATTTATCAGACCTTTCCACCTTTCCTCTTAACTGTAGATTAAGTAATAAATTTACTAAAGTGCTGACCGGTGACGATGCCAAAGGATAGCCGGTTGTTATGTTTACATTCTCTACTTCTTCCGGAAGGCAATGAATAACATTTTCCAACAAATTCTCGTTTCCCAACACAATAGCTGTGCGACTACCCGCCTTGATGCGGTCGCCTTGCTTCAGCCATTCGCTTACATATCTGGCTTGAATGTTCTCTGTAGGCGCAGAGATATATGTAATATCCTTGGGAAAAACCATATTGTTGTATATATTCTCATGCGAAAGATGCTGGGAGATGCGCGAAGGAGATAATTCATTGGGGAACTTATCGATATACTTCGCGATATATTTACCAGCCTCGTTGATGTTGTCAATATAATATTCATCATAGTCCCAATAAAATTCAGCCATTCCCTTTGCCTTTAGTTTGCGGAATAGTTGCTGCTCTACCTTTTGTAACAGGTTGAATCCTATGAAAATATAGTGCTTATATTGAAAATCTATTTGCTCCGTCTCGACTACATTTCGATACAACATACCTTCATAAGCCAATCCCTCTGCTGTCAGACTTTGTTTATAACTATGGTATATGCTTGCCAAATGTCGCCACAAATCATTGAAACGCTGCTGCATTTCTGTTTTATCCAGCAATTTGCCAAAGAATTTTTCTAAACTCTCTCTCTGTTTTTCGCTTAGGAAAGAAAAGTCTTTTATCTCCTGCCATGCCTCTAAGTTGATAAAGAGTTTGTCGGCATCGGCCATGTTTTTATCTATGTCGTCAAAGTCGGCAAGTAGCATTTGTCCCCATGAATAGAAATGATCGAGTGGCTCATCTGTGCCAATTACATCGCAAAATGTGTTGTAAAGTTTAAAGATAAGGAGTATTTGGTCGGGTACCTTCAGCTCGGAGTGTTGTCGGAACAGTTCGCTTATGGTTATGTATGCAGGGCTCCATAAAGGCTTCTGTGTTTCTTCGAAAAGAGCCTGATTAAAGAAGAGTGAGGCGCGTTTGTTGGGGAACACCACTGCCACGTCGCTCAGTCCTTCAGGGTGTTTAGCCAATACATCCTTAGCCACATATTGTAGGAAAGACTTCATGATTTCTATGTATTAATAAATGCTTGTTTTCTTATCTTTAACTAATTCTCACAATCCGATTGGTCCGTATGTACCATAGGAATCCTGACACATTGTCGTAGCCCATGTTGCGTAGCAAACTCATGTAGTTTCTCACCTGCACATGATGGCTTTCGTACTCCTTCCCGGTCTTAAAATCAATGACGATCATTTCTTTTTCATTATAAATAACCCTGTCAGGACGATTTTCTTTTATTTGTCCGGTTTCATGGTCGTAAGAAAGGATTGTACATTCGTTATAAACTTTCCATGTCGGAGAAAACCATTCTGCCACTTGCGGTGTTTTCAATCGGTCGTCTATGATACGTCGCAATTCGTTCCTGTTCATGGGCTTGTCATACAGCACGCCGTCAAATTCCATTTGGTCGATAGCTTTGTTCACATCATTTACGTTACGTATTGAGGCAAACAGAGCGTGGAGAATATTGCCGGTTTGTATATAGCTACGTTGTTTTTGCTGTTTTTCCAATTCTTCGTCGGGGGTAATGAAATCGGTGCTGTTATTGCTCTGTCGGAAAACAGTCTTGTCTTTGTATTCTTGAATCGTAACATTGATACCTTCTTCTGTTTGCTCAAAAACATTACGGGTGGTCTTTTCCTTTTTTTCTTTGTCCGGGCACAGATTTCCTAAGCAAAATGTGGTCACCCCATTTTCGTCTTGTTGCACGATGTGGTCGGGTAAGGAAATAATTTGGGGGTTCTCCGGATTCTGAGTAATGTTTTCACTCTTATGGTCAGAATCACTATCCTTATAGCTTATAACCTGCTTTATAAGCGTAGATGGATATTTGGCGTATTCGTTTCTTCCAATAATAAAGAGATTGCTTCCAGCTCGTGTAAAGGCCACATAGAGCAAGTTCAGATTGTCTACATAGTTTTTAAGATGTTCACTCTGGTATTCTTCGCCATATATAGAATTTTGCAACTTTTGGGCAGATAAATTTACCGGAACAACCGGAAGTTTACTGTACGGCTCCTCCTGTGGCAACATCCAAATCACCTCTCCTTGCTTTTCTAAGTCCCAATCACAATAGGGAATAATGACATTATCGAATTCCAATCCTTTACTTTTGTGTATGGTCAGTAATCTTATTCCATTCACTTCATCACTGTGTATGGCTTTTTTCGATATTGTGTTTTCCCATTCCTTGATAAATTCTTCCACAGTTGCAACATGATTTTGCATGAAATCGGAAAGCTTGTCAAAGAACGCACATACATAGGCACTCTGGTCATCAAGCCTGTTGAGCTTGAAAATGTGATAGAGCTCTTCTGCCATATCTACGAGTGGGGTAGAGAGAAGCTTTTCGCTCTCCTCTGTCAATTCGGTTGGCAGAAGGGCACGTAAGTTGTCATTATCAATAAAGAGACAACTGTCGTCGATAGAACTCTCTCCGGAACATATTTTTTGATAGACCTTTACCAATGCTGCCGTAACTAAATTATCTTCGGGATGAACGAGTAGATACATGGCTCTGACGATAGTGCATACAGCTAAAGAGGCATCAAGTCGGAAAGCCTCATCAGATACCATATTGATCATTTGATGCTCACCATTCACTGTAATGGGATTTTGCTGAAAATAGTTGGCCAACAGTTGAATATGAGTATTTTTTCTAACAAGAATGGCTATCTTCTTCGGTGGAATACCCGAAGATAACAGATGCTCGAGGATATGTTGCACCTCACTTATCATATTTTTCTCATAATCACTCCTTGGCAAGAGTTTAATATTTACAGAGCCAGCCTCACTTTCTGCCACCGTGAGGTTTTTGGGAGCTATCTTTTGGATCACGTCCTCATAAGCCCGCTTAATATCAAGCGCCTCTTTAAGCAGAGAAGCCGGTGCATCATTGGATTGTAGCATACTAAGTGCTTCGTCAGAAGTTATCTTTGCACCTAACATGAAGAATGTGTTGTTAAATCGTATGATGTTGGGTTTGGAACGATAGTTCGTATCACGAAATTCTACTTTTATGCGACTATCGTTTTCCTGTGTCAAGTTTTGCAGAAGACGCCAGTCACCATTTCGCCAACGATAGATACTCTGTTTCACGTCTCCAACGATGAGCGACCCATTGTTATGTGCCAAGCAATCGTCCAACAACACCTTGAAATTGTCCCACTGTACCGTGCTTGTGTCTTGAAACTCATCAATCATGATATACCGCAACTGTGCTCCTGTCTTTTCGTAGATAAAGGGAGAGTCTTGTTTGTCAATAAGGTCACTCAATAGTTTTTGTGTGTTGCTAAGCGGATAGTTGTTGGTGCTGGTATTGATGTTGTTGACTTCTTGCTCAATGCGTCCCAGCAATCGGAGCTCATGCAGGTTTCGTAGTGTCAAGTCCACAGAATTGACGATATAGCACATTTTCCTGCGTTCTTTTTCGGCGCGGTTGAGCAGTGGCCCAACTTCGTTAATAATAATCCGGCCATGTGGTGTGTCGATATCGGCCTTTCTGAGCATTAAAGTCGGGTCGTCACAAGCTTTGAGTATTGTGTTGGATGGAAAATCGTCCTTGACAAAATCTCCCGATGCCAATTTCTCGAAATAACCTGGCGCATTTTGCTTTCCCCTGCTGAAATGGGCATCCTCCAGTTGGTATTTTTCTGCTATGTCCCGATATTTTTTGGCAAAGGCTGCCATCGTTTCATTGGCTTCTTTCTTCATGGCCCTCAGTTTCGAATTGTATTCCTTGAAGAAACCGGGGGTGTTCATAATGCGTTGCAGTTCTTTCTGGTGATCTTTATAGAAGTCCTTAAAAATGTTTTTACCAAAGTCTTTGATCTGTCCGATAACGTTCCAGTTTTTTTCGTCGTCTACCTTTTCCTTTACAAAATCCATAATCCATGAAAGCAAAGGGTCGTTATCTTGTTGTATATTCTCGATGATATTGTCTACGGCTTGCGACTCCACTTCCGCATCGTTCAGACCAACTTGAAGGTTAGCAGTTAGCCCAAGTTCGCGTGCGAGGTTGCGCAATATGCTTTGAAAAAAACTGTCGATAGTCTCTACACGGAAATAATGATAATGATGTAAAATGAGCTCCATCGCCTCCTTAGCTCTGTTACGTATAACCCTATCTGCCTTGTTTGGAAATGCTTCTCGAATACATTTCATATAGAGTTCTGAATCCGGCAACTCATTGGCAATGCCGTAAAGCTGGCTCAATATACGCATTTTCATCTCCTCGGTAGCCTTGTTGGTAAAGGTCACCGCAAGAATATAGCGATAGTTCTGCGGCTCTTGCACGAGCAGCTTGATATATTCTACAGCCAGCGTAAAGGTCTTTCCACTTCCTGCACTGGCTTTATAGATGGTAAGCGGTTTGTTGATAGATGTCATGGCGTGTCCTGTTATCTATGATTTTAGTTATAACAAAGGTAGTTTTTTTATCTGAGAAATCCAAACGGTATATATAAATAATAGGTACACCTCTGTGTGGTTCCGAAGTGGTTTCCCCTACAATGAAGT
>CALKIW010000016.1 GCA_937995875.1 uncultured Bacteroidales bacterium
ACAGAGCCGTTACATACCGTTATTGGCTAAAAGCTCAAATAGATACTAAGTAAAAGCCTTCATCTGACGTGTTTGCACATCGTTTTGATGACATGGTAACTTTACTTAGTGCGTCTCTATGTTTTCTATATGCAACTGCATAAAAAGAGGGCGTGTCAATAACATGACACGCCCTCTTGAAAAATTATCGAAACTTAATCCTCCCAAGGATCATGGTGAGGGAGAGGTTCCGGCTCAAAATAAAAATTCTCTTTAGCAAATTCTAAATCAGAATCTCCGCCTGAATGGTTGTCTGCACCTGGTCCGGACGTACCTCCGATGCCTACCGTTTTGCCTTCGCAAATATATCCGAGAGCGGCCAAATCAATCAGTTCTGTATATGGCTTTATATATTTTTTAGTTTTCATTGCTATTTAAATTTATTTGATGATATACTTTTTGCCATTCTGAATATAGATGCCCTTCCGGGTAGGACGAGCAGTCTTCATACCCTGCAGGTTGTAGTAGCTGTTGTCGTCCTCTGCAGTGCTTACGCTGTTGATGCCGGTGGTCTCGCCACTAAAGAACAGTTTGAAGCCCTTAGCGCCTGACGGTGTGCCTGTATAGAAGTTGTTGGTATTCTTCAGGTAGGCATAGTTGCGACCGCTCTTGACGCCGGCATTGGGCTTATAGAAGCCGGCTACATTCGTGGTTGTTCCCTCGGTGACGTAGGAGAAGATGTAGTTATAATAGGTAGTTCCATCTACCTCGTCAGACACCGGGATGTCCACATTGTCTTCCTGAGCCGTGAGCAGGTTGGTCACACCGTCGGGGAGAGCAGCCTCAGGGTCGTCGGCGTAGGTCTCAAAGTTTATCAGACTGTTTGCACCCACTTCAGAAGCAGCCAGAATCACACCTGTGCGTGCGGGGATGTAAGGGGTGGATAGCTCGGTGAGCGTCACCTGCTTGTTGGCAGCATTCACGCTCGACACCACGTAAGCCTTTACGTTTTCAGGAATCTTCACGGCGTGCCACTCGCTGTAGGCGCGATAATAGGGATAGCCGGAGATGGTGCCGGTGATGGATGACCAGTCGTTGAACTTCATCTGGCGGTTGATGGTGTAGAAAATGCGCTGCTGATCACCAATCTTCTTGATATACAGACGAATGTAATAGCCATTGGGATTCTGGCGGAGGTTGAACATAATCTTCTTGTTCTTGTCGCGCATCTGGTTGACAGAAGACACGTACTGTCCAACGTAGTTCACGTATTGTGTATCGAAGTTGTTGCCGGAAGCAGTATATGGGTTACTTGTAGAGGTCAGGTCGGCAGGAACGGTTCCCTCACCCATTGAATAATCCTCGCCAAACCATGTGTTGGTGAAGTCATGGCCATAGACAAAGTTAAAGTCCTTGGCAGATGTCAATACAATGGGAGCCTCTTTGGATCCATCAGCACCCATATACTTGAAACATTGGTTTTCGTCGTCCCAAGTAAGCTTTAAGGCATTGTAAGACTTGATCAGTCCGTCGGTATCTACATAGTCAAAAGTCGTAGCATCGGTTTCGGGCACGGCAGGTCCCCAGATATACATATTCTCATCATTGAATGAAATGCGGTAAGTGGATGTTGTCAGGTTGATGGAGAATGTGTATGATGTAGCGTTTGCATATGCACCCGCAGCCTGAGGATTCAAAGCCTGTGACTTATTGGTTGGTTTATCTCCCCAGAAGATACCTCCTTCAAGAGCAGTTCCATCCATGCCACTACCTTCGGCGGACCCATAACCCTGAACTTGAGGACGAATCACATTATCCCAGTGTGTTCCCCAGTCGCTGAGATTATCGGTTATCAATTCTGAGCTTGCAACTGCCATATAGAGCTGACCCCAACCTTCAGACGGGCGTGGTATTGTTACGCGGTAAACAACACTGTCCATCGTAGCGGCATCAAAATCAGCTGTCGACGGGATGCCAACACTTGTACCTTTCTTATAAATAAGGCGCGTCATCTTCACGCGGTTGTTTTCTGTGTATGGAAGGATATTCACATCTGCTAATGCGGAAGAAAAATTGCCGATGACATAATAAGATTTACTCGCAGCTTCTGCGATGGCATTTAAGTTGATGTTAATGGTCAAAGGTGCTTGCCCAGTTACATCAAACATCCATGTATAGGACACGCCGGCGCCTTGATTCAGGGCAAATGCGTTTGTGGTACTTCCTCCGGTAGTGTTGTCATAAGTTTGATACAGAACATTGTTGT
>CALKIW010000017.1 GCA_937995875.1 uncultured Bacteroidales bacterium
GACGTCGCTATGGCTGGTGCTGATCTACTTCATCATTTCGGTCATCACACCGGTGGCACAGAAACCCGAAGACCGCTTGAAGATGAAAGGTAAGGATGTGACGCCACAAAGCCTGGCGCAGGAAGTGACCGAAGAACACGTGCAGGCCGATGCTCCCCAACATCATCGGAGTGGGGCGTTAGGATGCATAGCTGGCTTTTTCAAGATCGTCCTGCTGCTGATAAAAGGCTTTTTTATTCTTGTCTGCATCCTTGCCGGACTGGCTTTGGTGGCTATTTTGGCCACCCTCATCATGCTGCTGACCATGCCCAACCTGTTTGGCGACATTGAATTTGCGAAGCTCTATTCACACGCCGTAAGTCCGACGTTGAGCGTGGTATGCGTTGTGGGTATGTTAGGTGTGCTTTTCATTCCTCTTTATTGCGGCATCCACTCCCTGCTGAGCAACACCAAGAAACTCTTGCCGATGGGCACTCCGCAACGCCTGATGTGGGCGGGACTGTGGACCGTGAGCCTCATTGCGGCCATTGTCAGCGGTATCGCCATTGGTGCAAGAATTTCCATTGCCGACTATGAAACGAATCGAGCCAAACACGAGGCCTACATCAAGGCGAACACCCACAATGGCGTGTTTATCAACGAAACCGACTGGGATTTCCTGAACCGGGGCGGATGGTATCTGGTTGCTCCGTCAGACCGTGAAGATCACTACACCTCAAGTGGAGAATATTATACCGGCAACGGAGGAATGCGCTATCTGGACGGTTACTCCGAATGGGGACTGAGCTATCAGGTGGAACGTGAGAAAACCGATGTCGCGCCGGGCAAATATACTCTGAGCGTGGCCGCTCGCACCAATGGCAAGGGTGCCTATGTGTATGCCATTGCCGACGGACGCAAATATACGGTGGAGATACCGGCCGAAGGCAACACGGGCGGTGGCATCTGGGCAGCGGCCAAACGACAGTTGGCCGTCGCAGACTCGCTCTCGTCAGACCCGGACGAGGCCTATTACCGGAATATTGTTGAGGCCAATGAGGGCAAGGGATACGGATGGAACCGTGTAGAGATCAGGGATATACGCAGCACCAAAGGCTCCGTTCGTTATGGCATTTCCACAAAGTCGAACTTCACCGGCGCCACTTTCGCGGGGCAATGGGTGTCGGCCGCCGACTTTAATTTGAAGTAGGCAACCTGCGAGTGGGGAAGGCGACCTCTGCTCGCAGGCAGCGAAAGCATGAACATGAAACAATCGGCTTGATAGACTGGCAATTATTGGCATAGCCATGAAAATGATGTTACAAAGAGTTTTCAAAATGATGTTTGGAGACGAGTCGGTGTAGGGTAGGATAAGTCGCTTGTATTGTTAGCCTTCCCGCACAGGCTTTATGGACAGCCATTGAGCATGTGCAGTTCAGAATAAATTTTCTCGATTTTGCAGGAAATTCAGAACGGTAGAAAACAGATATATTCAGAAGAAATTATCTGTAAAATATCTGACAAAGACCCTCGTATATTTCGCGTGTAGCAAAAACGAAACACTTTAGTTGGAAATACGCCCAAAATGAGAGTTTTCGATAACGTTCTGGCACATAGTTGTTTATGCGCTTTTAACGGCAGGTTGTCTGAAAAAGTTTTCCGATACGCTCCGCGTTTAGGCCCTTATGGCACTGTGGCTAAGGTTTTCTCGCCCTGCGACTATGGCTCAATGGCATTGCCGTTAGGTTGAGAACGCAGTGCCATCAGGCCTTAATCGCAACTGGGATCCTTTTTGGGCGTGATTCGGACTGCCCAAAATCGTATCTTGAAGCGTCCGTAACTTCCGGAATGCAAGTTCTTGAAGCTCCTGATTTCACGACTTTATTTTTACATTATGAGCTTCCGTTGTCGGCAGTTTCCATTTATATGGTCTGCAAAATAAAATCAGCACAGCACGAGATGGGCAAAAGAACAATGAAAATCCAAGCAGGAACGAGCTTGTAGTCTTTAAAAGAAAGTTTCTTCTTGGATTTGCAGAAGCAACTGCGTTTTGAATGATTTGTCGCTTCAAAAACATGCGCATTTGCTTGCATGAATACATTTTTTTTTGTAACTTTGCATCGTTCAGTGGAATGAGGGGCTCCTATGAGAGTTCCTCATTTTTTTATAATAACATGATATGATAGACAAAAACGTCGTAAAAAACTTGGTGGAAGAATGGTTGGTCGGCAAGGATTATTTTCTTGTAGACGTCATGGTGAGTACTGATGACAAGATTACTGTTGAAATCGATCATGCCGATGGTGTTTACATCAACGACTGTGTGGAGCTCAGCAGATTTATCGAAGACCATCTCGACCGCGATCAGGAAGACTACGAGTTGGAAGTGGGGTCGGCCGGACTGGGACAGCCTTTCAAAGTGGCTCAGCAATATCAGAACCACATCGGGGAGCCGGTGGAAGTGCTGGGCAGCGATGGCAAGAAGGTGAAAGGCGTGCTGAAAAGTGTCGACGGACGCGACTTTGTGGTATCGGTGAACGAAAAGGTAAAGGTTGAAGGAAAGAAACGCCCTGTGATGATGGACGTGGACCACTCGTACAATATGGATAATGTAAAATATACTAAATACTTAATAAGTTTCAAATAAGCTATGGCAGCAAGAAAAAAAGAAGACGAGCAGGTGAGTATGATAGATACTTTCCGCGAGTTTAAGACAGATAAGGATATCGACCGCACCACGCTTGTAAGTGTACTTGAGGAGAGTTTCCGCAATGTGCTTGCAAAGAGATACGGTAGCGACGAGAACTTCGACGTGATCGTCAATCCTGACAAAGGCGACTTCGAAATTTATCGCAACCGTGTGGTTGTGGAAGACGGCGAGGTGGAAGACGACAACAAACAGATCAGTCTGACCGAAGCCCGGAAGATAGAGCCCGACTATGAGGTGGGCGAAGATGTGTCGGAGCCGGTAGACTTTGCCAAGTTCGGTCGTCGCGCTATACTTACCTTGCGCCAGACGCTGGCCAGCAAAATACTGGAATTGGAGCACGACGCGCTCTACAATAAATACAAGGATCGCGTGGGGCAGCTGATATCCGGTGAGGTTTATCAGGTTTGGAAGCGAGAAGTGTTGTTGGTAGACGATGAAAACAATGAGCTTATCCTGCCGCGATCGGAGCAAATCCCAAGAGATATATACCGTAAGGGTGAAACCATTCGTGCGGTGATAGACCGTGTGGACAATGAGAACAACAATCCGAAGATTATTCTGTCGCGCACGAGTCCGGTCTTTATGGAGCGTCTGTTGGAACAGGAGGTGCCTGAGATAGCCGATGGACTGATTGCCATCAAGAAAATTGCCCGTATGCCGGGCGAACGTGCCAAGATTGCTGTAGAGAGCTTTGACGACCGCATCGACCCGGTAGGGGCCTGTGTGGGTGTGCGCGGCAGTCGTGTGCATGGCATCGTGCGGGAGCTGTGCAATGAGAATATTGACGTCATCAACTGGACGGCCAACACCAAGCTGTTTATCCAACGCGCACTCAGTCCTGCCCGGATAACGAGCATCAACCTCGATGAGGAGAACAGAAAGGCTGATGTTTATCTGCAGCCGGAGGAAGTGAGCCTTGCCATCGGGCGTGGCGGACTGAACATCAAATTGGCGTCTATGCTTACCGAATATACCATCGACGTTTACCGTGTGGTGAGTGAGCAGGAAATGAGCGAGCAGGAGGACGACGTTTATTTGGACCAGTTCGACGACGAAATCGATCAGTGGATTATCGATGCCATCAAGGCTATAGGACTGGATACGGCCAAGAGCGTGCTGAACGCACCCCGTGAGCTGTTGGTAGAGAAAGCCGACCTTGAGGAGGAAACCGTAGACCATGTGTTGGACGTGCTCCGCAGAGAGTTTGAGAACTAAACCGTTACGAACGGTCGGAAGGGAATATTAACATAATCCCCATAGAGATATGTAAAAGAGTATAACGTAAAAAGGTAGAACGTTAATAAAACAACATAGAGATATAAATAAGATAAGGCGAAGGAGCAAAGGTTTACCTTTTTACCTTTCAGCTTGTTTGCCACCAAAGTAAAATATATGAGCATTAGATTAAACAAAGCGTTACGTGAGTTGAATATAGGACTTCAAACGGCAGTTGAATTCCTTGAAAAGAAGAGTGAGCTTGGCGAAGTGAAGGCGGAACCTACCTTCAAGCTCAACGACAAGCAGTATGAAGCCTTGGTAGAGGAGTTTCAGCAAGATGCTGCCGTTCGCAACGAAGCTGAGAAGCTCTTCAAGAAACCTAAGGAAAAGAAGCGCGCGGCGACACCGAAGAAAGCGAGCCGTCGTGCCGAAAGCTTGTTGGAGTCGAGCCGTCGCCAACAGTATAAGCCGTTGGGCAAGATCGACTTGGACGAGGTGGATCGTAAACCGGCGGAGAATACGTCTGATGCTCCCAAGCCCACAAGCGTTTCTGAGGTAAAGGCTGCTGCCGTTGGCCCGAAACCTGAACGCAAGGAAGAAACAATGACCGAAAAGTCTGATACAACGAAAAAGACATTGGAAAACGCACCGGAGAAACCAACTGAAAGTCAGTCGGTGGCTGAGGCAGAACAAGCTGAAGCTCCTGAGAAAAAGCCGAAAGATGATGTCAAGAAGGTTGCGGAAACATCCAAGCCGGCAGCTGACGCTTCTGAAAAGAAGGAGGCAGCACCGGAGAAGGTGGAGAAGGCATCTGAAAAGACAGAGCCGGTAAAGGAAGACAAGGAAGAGGACAAGGAACAAGACAAGAGTGATGAGCCTGAGTTGTTCCAGCTGAAGAGCGAGAGACGAATCCTGAAAGGTCCGAAGGTAAACGTGTTGGGGAAGATAGACCTCGATGCCATTAACCAGAGCACGCGCCCAAGGAAGAAAACTAAGGAGGAGCGTCGCAAGGAGCGTGAGGACAAGGCGAAGCAGCGCGGAGGACGCAAAAAGCGCGAACGTATCAACAAGGACCGCGTGGACATCAATGCTGCCGCTAACCAACAGCAAAACGGCAGGAATGCCGGCGGCGGACGGGGAAAAAACAATCGCAATAACAATAAAAACCGCAGTCGCGGCCAGAGACCGAAGGAGGTCAGCGAGGAGGATATAGCACGTCAGGTAAAGGAGACGCTTGCACGCTTGACGAGCAAGCAGAGCCAGACCAAGAAGGGTGCAAAATATCGTAGGGAAAAACGTGATGCTGTCCAAGAGCGTATGAGCGCGGAGGCCAGAGCAGAACGCAAGGAAAACAAGATACTGAAGATTACCGAGTTCGTGACGGTGTCGGAATTGGCAACGATGATGGACGTAGGGGTTAATGAGGTGATTTCTACGCTGATGAACATTGGCGTCATGGCTTCCATCAACCAGCGTCTGGATGCGGAAACCATCAACCTTGTAGCCGACGAGTTTGGTTTCGAGACCGAATACGTGAGTGCGGAAGTTCAGGAAGCCGTAAAGGTGGAGGAAGACGAAGAGAGCGATCTCGTGCCGCGTGCACCTATCGTGACAGTGATGGGACACGTGGATCATGGTAAGACTTCTTTGCTCGACCATATTCGAAACACCAATATGATTGCCGGTGAGGCCGGTGGTATTACACAGCATATCGGTGCCTACAATGTGACGTTGAGCAGTGGTCGCCATATCACCTTGCTCGACACTCCGGGACACGAGGCCTTCACGGCTATGCGTGCTCGCGGTGCTCAGGTAACCGATATTGCCATTATTATCATTGCTGCCGACGACTCGGTGATGCCCACCACGAAGGAGGCCATTGCCCACGCACAGGCAGCCGGTGTACCAATGGTGTTTGCCATCAACAAGATAGACAAGCCGGGTGCCAACCCCGATAAGATTCGCGAAGACCTCTCACAGATGAATCTGTTGGTGGAAGAATGGGGCGGAAAGTATCAATGTCAGGAAATCAGTGCCAAGAAGGGCATTGGCATAGAGGCCTTGCTTGAGAAGGTGCTGCTCGAAGCTGAAATGCTCGATTTGAAGGCCAACCCCAACCGCATGGCTACGGGTAACGTCATTGAAAGCTCTCTGGACAAGGGGCGCGGATATATGAGTACGGTATTGGTGAGCAATGGTACGCTCAAAGTGGGCGACTTCATTATTGCCGGCACCAGTTGGGGCCGTATCAAGGCCATGTTTAACGAGCGCAACCAGCGTATTGAAACTGCCGGTCCGGCAGAGCCGTGTATTGTTCTCGGTCTGAACGGAGCACCGACGGCCGGTGACGAATTCCATGTGTTGGAAACCGAGCAGGAAGTTCGCGACATTGCCAACAAGCGTGAGCAGCTGCAACGTGAGCAGAGCCTGCGTACGCAGACACGTCTGACGCTGAGCGATATATCCCATCGTATAGCACGTGGCGAGTTCCACGAGTTGAATATCATTGTCAAGGGTGATACCGACGGATCTATTGAGGCTTTGAGTGATTCGTTCATCAAGCTGTCTACCGAAAAGGTACAGGTGAATGTCATCTTTAAGTCGGTGGGGCAGATCTCCGAAAGCGATGTTACGCTGGCCGATGCATCTGATGCCATCATCGTAGGTTTCCAGGTACGTCCGTCGGCAGCGGCCCGAAGATTAGCCGATTCTGATGGCGTGGAAATCACCACTTATTCGGTAATCTATGATGCCATCGACGATGTGAAGGCGGCTATGGTAGGTATGCTCGACAAGGTGAAGAAGGAGATTGTCACTGCTCAGGTAGAGGTGAAGGAGGTCTACAAGATTTCCAATGTGGGTGCTGTTGCCGGTTGTATGGTTACTGAGGGAAAGGTACACAACAAGGACAAGGCCCGTATAGTGCGCAATGGTATTGTGGTACATTCGGCACCTATTGCAGCTTTGAAGCGTTATAAAGATGACGTGAAGGAGGTTACAACCGGATTGGAATGTGGAATTTCGCTTGTAAACTATAACAATATAGAGGTGGGCGATATTCTTGAGACCTACACTGAAATCGAAGTTGAGCAGAAACTTTGATAGAAAACAGACAGATAGGACAGGGAGCTGAAAGGCTTTCAGGGTTTTCGTAAACAGACAGATATGAAGACTTGAGTGTTTTCGGCTCTCGGTGGTCTGACCATATATGCGTAGTGACATTCCTATCCAGGATGTCACTATTTTGATAATAATTGTCATTGTTTATTGATATGGCATAATCCTTGTTGGATTATGAACAGATATGAAAACAGAAGAGAACGTACAGGAAAAAAATAAATTTGTTAAGCAGGTAGCGGAACAGAAGTATGAGTTCGGTTTTACAACAGACGTGGAGACGGAGATTATTCCGGTGGGCCTCGATGAGGATGTGGTTAGGCTCATCTCCCGTAAGAAGCAGGAACCGGAGTGGCTTTTGGAGTTCCGTTTGGAGGCTTTCCGCTATTGGAAGACCATGAAGGTGCCCACATGGGGACACCTCCATCTGCCGGAGATAGATTTTCAGGGCATTTCTTATTACGCCGACCCTATGGCCAAGAAACCGGCTAACAAAGAGATTGACCCGGAGTTGGAGAAGACTTTTGACAAGTTGGGCATCCCTTTGGAGGAGCGCTTGGCATTGAGCGGTACGGCCGTAGATGCTGTGATGGACTCCGTATCGGTGAAAACTACTTTCAAAAAGCAGTTGGCCGAGAAGGGAGTCATATTCTGCTCGATCAGCGAAGCAGTGCGCAAGTACCCCGATTTGGTGCGACAGTATCTTGGAACTGTGGTGCCCATTCGCGACAACTTCACTTCAGCGCTCAATTCTGCGGTGTTCAGCGACGGGAGCTTTGTGTATATTCCCAAAGGCGTTCGATGTCCGATGGAGCTTAGTAGCTACTTCCGCATCAACGCAAGGAATACGGGCCAGTTTGAGCGCACACTGATAGTGGCCGACGACGACTCGTATGTGTCCTACCTTGAAGGTTGTACGGCTCCGATGCGTGATGAGAATCAGCTGCATGCCGCCATTGTGGAAATCGTGGTGATGAACAATGCAGAGGTGAAATACTCTACCGTTCAGAACTGGTATCCGGGCGACGAAAACGGCAAGGGAGGTATTCTGAATCTTGTGACCAAGCGTGGCGATTGTCGCGGCGTGAACTCCAAACTGTCGTGGACGCAGGTAGAGACCGGCTCGGCCATCACGTGGAAATATCCCAGTTGTATTCTTCGGGGAGACAATTCCCAAGCCGAATTTTACAGCGTTGCGGTGACCAACAACCATCAGGAGGCCGACACGGGCACAAAGATGATACACATGGGCAAGAACACCAAGTCTACCATCATCTCGAAGGGAATTTCTGCCGGCAAAAGCCAAAACTCATATCGTGGTTTGGTCAGGGTGACAGCAAACGCCGAGAATGCCCGAAACTACAGCAGTTGCGACTCGTTGTTGCTTGGCTCTAACTGTGGAGCGCACACATTTCCCTACTTGGACATTCATAACCAGACGGCCATTGTGGAGCATGAGGCAACCACTTCAAAGATTTCTGAAGACCAGTTGTTCTATTGCAACCAGCGGGGCATTGATATGGAAGACGCTATAGGGCTCATCGTCAATGGCTATGCCAAGGAGGTACTCAATAAACTCCCGATGGAATTTGCGGTCGAAGCGCAGAAGCTGTTAAGCGTTTCATTGGAAGGATCTGTAGGTTAAGTTTTATATTAAATGTAACAAATCATGAAACGGTACTGTTTAATTTTACTGTTGTTGTCCTTTGTTCTCGTTTCGAGGGCAGCCGTTTGGGAGATAAAGCCTTGGCAAGCCTATTTGATCGAACAGAGGATCAAGACCGACACACTGAAAGCGCAGGTTTCGATTATGCTCCCTCAAAGGTTGGGAAAAAAAGAATTTGGCTAAACCTAATTTCAACATTCCCCACTATTATCCATTGCCGCAGAAGACGATGTTCGAACGTTGGGATGAGCAGGAAAGGAACGCGCGGATAGCACGAGGTGACTATCATACCGGTGATTTTGTAGTAGATATGTTATGTGATATTCTCACTATATTTAGTTCTAAATAAATAATAATAAGATGTTAGAAGTTAAAAACCTGCACGCTACCATTGCAGGAAAAGAAATATTAAAAGGCATCAACTTCTCCATTAAAGATGGAGAGATACACGCCATCATGGGCCCCAATGGGTCTGGAAAATCCACTTTGAGTGCCGTTTTGACCGGTAATCCACTTTACACGGTCACTGAGGGCTCGGCAATATTTAATGGTAAGAACTTGCTGGAGATGGCGCCGGAAGACCGGGCCTGCGAGGGATTGTTTCTTTCATTCCAATATCCTGTGGAGATTCCCGGCGTGTCAATGACCAATTTCATGCGGGCGGCTGTCAATGCACGTCGCAAATACAACGGACAGGAGCCCATGAACGTGTCCGAGTTCATGCAGATGATGAAGGAAAAGCGTGAAATAGTAGGTCTCAATGCTAAGCTTTCGCGACGCTCTGTCAATGAAGGCTTCTCCGGAGGAGAGAAGAAACGCAATGAGATTTTCCAGATGGCGATGCTCGATCCGAAGCTCAGCATACTCGATGAAACCGACTCTGGCCTCGACGTGGACGCCATGCGAGTTGTGGCAGATGGCGTGAACAAGCTCTTCAATCCGCAGAAATCCATTATCGTCATCACCCACTACGAACGCTTGTTGGAGATGATCAAACCGGATGTTATCCATGTTTTGTATAATGGGCGCATTGTGAAGACCGAAGGTCCGGAGCTTGCTAAGGAAATAGAAAAGCGCGGTTACGACTGGATCAAGGAAGAAGCCGATGCCGCTTTTGAGAATAAATAGCAGTGAAGTTGGCAAGGCGGGAACTTGAGAAGGTGGGAAAACGACTTGTCATAGACAAGCGACGCGATGACAACCTAACTTCACTACCGCTAAGATTTAAAACTTCAAACGTTTAAAAAGTTTGTTTCATGAACAGTGAAAAGCAATATATCGACCTTTACGAGCAAACCCGACAGATGATTTTCGACTATTCGGCTGCACCGCTGAACGCCGTGCGTGACCATGCTTTCGAGGTCTTCAAGGCTAAGGGATTTCCCAATAAGAAGGTCGAGGAATATAAATACACCGATATGCAGAAGCTGTTTGAGCCTGATTATGGCTTAAATTTCAAGCGTATCGAATTTCCAATCAATCCATACAAATCGTTCCGTTGTGATGTGCCCAACCTGAGTACGTCGCTCTATTTTGTTGTCAACGACCAGTTCTACAGCAAAGTTCAGCCTAAGGCGACACTGCCAGAGGGCGTCATTGTGGGCAGCTTGAAAGATCAGGCAGAGCGCAATCCGGAACTCATTACCAAGTATTATGCTAAGATAGCGAAGACCGACGGCGACGCACTGACTGCTCTCAATACCATGCTGGCGCAAGACGGATTGTTTGTTTATGTGCCGCGCAATGTTAAGATTAACCGTGCCATACAGGTCGTGAACATTCTTCGTTCCGATGTCGATCTCATGGTCAATCGCCGTGTGCTCATCATTATGGAAGAGGGGGCTGAGGCTAAGTTCTTGTTCTGTGACGACTCTGCCGACGACCGAAACTTCCTCGGCACGCAGGTCATTGAGGCATACGTCGGCGAGAATGCCTCACTGGACCTTTATTGTCTTGAGACTACACACCATAAGACTGTGCGCATTTCCAATGTCTACATTGAGCAGCAAGCCAACAGTCGTGTAAATCATAACGTCATTACGCTCCACAACGGAGTCACGCGCAACCATCTCGAACTCGTGTTCAAGGGTGAAGGAGCCGAATGTTGGTGCAACGGCTGTGTCATTGCAGACGGCAATCAGCACGTGGACAACAATACGTTGATAGACCATCAGGTGGGACATTGCAGTTCAAACCAGCTCTACAAATACGTGCTCGATGGTAAGGCGGTCGGCGCTTTTGCCGGATTGATCCATGTTCGCAAGGACAGTCAGAAGACGGATTCGCAAATGACCAACCAGAATCTTTGCACCACGAAGACGGCGCGTATGTTCACACAACCCATGCTTGAGATCTATGCCGACGATGTGAAGTGCGCTCACGGGTCCACCGTAGGCCAACTCAACGATGCGGCCATGTTCTATATGCAGCAACGTGGTATCGACAAGCGTGAGGCGAAGCTGCTCCTCGAATTTGCATTTGTGGGTGAGGTCATCGACCAAATCAAACTTGAGCCGCTCCGCAACCGCCTTCACCACTTGGTAGAAAAACGCTTTCGTGGTGAACTGAACAAATGCGAAGGGTGTGGTAATTCAAAATTATTCGCAAGCTCATCAACTCGTCACAATTCATAATTCATAATTGGGCTCACGCAATGGCAATTCATAATTCATAATGCATAATTCATAATTAGGCTTCGCGATAATGTTTATGACATTATGCTCTTCTCGACACACATCCCATACCTCACATCTCATAATGCTAAGAGACCGTTGTTGACTAATTGTGAATTAAAAATTATGCATTGTGAATTGCAAAGGATTATGAATTACACCCCCCCGCGCAGCCAATTAAGAATTATGCATTACCATCGCGCAGCCCAATTATGAATTTTGAATTATGAATTATGCATTGCCAACGCGCAGCCCAATTATGAATTTTGAATTATGAATTATGCATTGCCAACGCGCAGC
>CALKIW010000018.1 GCA_937995875.1 uncultured Bacteroidales bacterium
CAACGAGTAGCAATTCTTTTAAAGGCTCTCATCACATTCTGTCGCACCCTTTTCACCTCGCAATCCGCCATTTGCATATCTGTTGATTTGATGAAAGGGAATAAGAATTCTGAATCAGAGGGGTAGCGGTCTGCGATTTCCTGCATGGCTGCATCCCATTGTACGGTTATACGTGGCAATCCTGGTATTTGTGAGATGTATGTTAATGTGAATCCTTTGATGTCGGTTTTCTTGATGTTTGCCAAATCTGTAAAACTGATGCCTCTGCCGTAGATGCAAAAGAAGAACATATCACGGGCAAAAGTTTGTGGTATGGAATCAGACAGGTCGGCATAACGCATTCTACGTAATTCATCAACTGACAGCAATTCACGTTCTTTTTTGGCTGGCAAAGCAACTCTTACGCCTTTCAGTAATTTAAGTTTTGGAACAATTCCTTCTTTTACTGCAATATTATATACCGAACTGATTTGGTATAGATAGAGTCGAGTCGTTGATTGTTTACGCCCTTTGGTATTCAACCATTCCTCGAATTTTACCATAAGTTCTGGAGTCAATTCGTTTAATGACAATTCCTCTTTACCCAAGAAGTTGACAAAGCAACGGAGTGCCATCTCACGATTGTGAGCAGCCTCAAAGTGACCTTCTTCTTTGTCTTTTTCTATTTTTCGACGAGAATATGCGAAGAAATCGGTTTCCATTTTTACTTCTCTACGATGACTAATAAAAACTATTCAAACAGATAGCCGTAGTTGTTTTGCAACGCCTCAAATTCTGTTTCGCAGCGATTATGCAGTTCTTTGTCGCTGTCCTTGAATATCTTTATAACTTTCTCTATCTCTTCCTTTACGGTTCTTCCAGCTTCAAAGATGGGTCTAAGCTCGTCTTTGAAATAGTCGATGAAAGGTGCATAGTAGTAGCCTATCTCTTCTATCATAAAATAGAAGGTGTCATAGGCATCTTTCATATCCAGTTTCTTGTCTCTTACATCTGCAAGAGTTTGAAGACGGAGTATTTCTATATTTTCCACCTGAGCTGACACCTCTTGGGCGGTCTTCACTTGATGAAAGTATCGGTCGATAAAGGCGTTGCGCTCATGTAGGTTGCGCTTGTAGAACAGCTCTCGCTCTTTTTTGTCAGCCTCGTTCTTGTTTACTTCCTCAAAACGTTCGGCATGTACGCCTGATAAGGCTACTGCCATTCCACCGACATCCATGACGAGCTTGCGGTCTCGGGCTATGCGGATTACATAACCTTCGAGTCCGGCATATTCACCAGTCACGATACGAAGTAGGGTACGGTTCTTGGAATAATAAACAAAAGGACGAAGAAGGAAACGGAGACGCTCTGGCTCGGTTTCTGCCACACGCATAAATGGTTCCATTTGGTTGCAAGGGATAGTGGCAACCTTTCCAGTACTACAATTTTTACAGAGCTTGTATGGTTTTATGTTTTGATCTAAGTAGTCCTGTAATATTTCTGGGTCACCTTGCAAGAATATCAGTCCACTTACAGAAGGAGTTTCTACTTCGCGCATTCCGCCTCTGTTTCTGTGGCGGGGGACATATTTTATGGTCTTATGCACAAAATGGGTTACTCCATCTTTCTTTAGCTGTTCTTCTATCGACTTTACTTTTTGATTGTGTACAAAAAGATAACTCCATGACGTGCAGTTATCTTTATCGTCATTACTTGGAACCACTTCGGGAATGGATTCGTTTTCTTTCTCAGTCTCAATTTCCTTGTTCACTTGCGAACACTTCTTTATCGCTGAACCAGTCATTTCGTCTGGCTCAGAAACGTGTGTGCCCTCTGGAAATCCTTTGCTTTCAGTTGTCTGAAAACTCTTTATTTCGTCGGCTGTAGACTGAGAAACCGTGCAATCCTGCTTCATAACCTCTCCGCTACTTTATGTCACTATTGGCTGTCATCACCTGGGATGACGATGCCAATTTTACAATAACATTGTTCATAAAATCATACTATCTGTGTGTATGTTTGTCCAGTTATGGGATTCAATGTTTTACAAATCAAATGTGCTGATTGTGCGCATTTTCACCTCATAGTGGCTTTGTGTCTCTATCCGTTCATCCGTATTTTGTACGTCAAAATACGGAACGTGCTGCAAAGGTACATTTTTTCTTGCATTTATTATCATCTTCTTCTCCCGAAAATCTTCCGCCATTTTGCGATTTTACGTAGAAATGTTTAATAAATCTACCATATCAGCACCATAAAACGCCTTGATTTTCAGTCCAAATTCGATTCATCCGTATTTTGACGTACAAAATACGGATGTGAGACTATCATTTGTTAAACATTTTTCTTGCTTATTTTCCGTATTATTTTCTTGTTTGCCTCGTTGATTTTCGACACATCAATGGAGTTCAGATACACTTGCGTTGTCTTTATGGAGTTATGCCCCATGCCCTCGCTGATTATTGGAATAGGTATGTCCATGTCTCTCGCTATGCTTGCCCATGTATGCCGTGCGGTATATGTGGTGAGTGGCATTTTCAACCCTGTCATTTCACCTATCTTCTTCAAATTATAGTTGATGTTCTCCAACATACGATGATATTGTTTTTGTTCGGTTCCGTCATCTTGCTGAATAATAGGAAGAAGATAGGGACTGGCGGAATTTATTTGTGCGTATCGGTCGATTATTTCTTGCGCCTCTTTTACCCATTCCACCGTCAGATATTGGTTGGTCTTCTTGCGGCTATAAGCCAACATTTTATTTTTCAAGTCCTTCTTCCGCAGATAGGCGATGTCGACGAACGGCATTCCTCGCATATAGAAACTGAACATAAACACGTCACGGGCAAAGGCTATAGACGTACCTTCGGGCAATTGCAGCGTGGCTATGGCTCTCATCTCTTTTTCGCTGATGGCTCGTTTGGTGGTTTTGACGTATGACAGACGCACATGACTGAACAGATTGCTGTCTATCCTCACTCCTTCATCGGTTGCCTTATATAATAAGGTGCATAGTGTACGCAGATAGCAGCTTATACTGTTCTGCTTCAACCTTCTGTCTTTGAGCCATGCTTCATAACACTCCATCATGTCTGGAGTGAGTTCGTCAAAGGTCAAGTCCTTGCCTTCACGAAACTCTTTGAACCGCCGATAGGCGTTAGTGTAGGTCATGGCTGTCCCTTGCCGTTTCATCTGCTCTTTCTTCGTCACCTGTTCTTGTAGAAACA
>CALKIW010000019.1 GCA_937995875.1 uncultured Bacteroidales bacterium
TGGTTACGGCCTTCCATCCCGAACTGGGAGAAGACACCCGCACACACGAGTATTTTGCAGACATCTGCAGATCATTTTCCAACCTTAAGTACAACGGCAATGCCTAACCAACACCAACAAGGCTAACGTTGTGGAGCCCAAGTACAAAAACATTTGCAAAAAACATCATTCAAGAAACGGCAAAGGGAAAACCAAAAACATAATTTCCCTTTGCCGTTTCCACATATTATCAGTATCTTTGCACATCACTGACAATATTTTAGCAAAAAAACAGTTAGAGTATTAGATAATAAGACCAAGAACATAACCATAATGAAGAAACTCATTATATGCATCATGCTGACAGCTCTGTGCCCGTTGGGCATAGAGGCACAATCGTCTATGACCGACTCTCAAGTTGCAGAGTTTGTGCAGAGAGAAGTTAGTCGCGGTACCTCACGTGCCCAAATTGTGACCAAGCTGATGCAAAACGGGATAGACATCTCCCAAATGCGTCGTGTAGAACGAAAATATAAGCAACAGATGAATGAAGAAGGGATGGGGACCGCCACTCCTAACCCTCAAAACAAAACTCGTCTGCGCTCCAACAACGGTAACATCAAGAAGTTTGACAAGCAGGCTACAGAGCGTGAAACCATGCAGCGCTCCAACACCACTTCCCATCGTATTCAGAACACCCCACAATGGCAACATGAATACAATGAATACGACGAGGACTTTGTCCGGATGGAGGAAGCATTGGGAGAAATGGCTCCCATAGATTCACTGGATATGCTGAAGCAGATTCTGGAACAGAGGAAACTTGACAGAAAAAAGGTGTTTGGTCGCGACATCTTCAACAACAAGGACCTGACGTTTGAGCCTGCCATGAACATTGCAACTCCCCAAAACTATCGTCTTGGTCCCGGAGATGCTGTGATCATTGACATTTATGGTGCATCACAGAAGACCATCAATGCTTCTGTTTCTCCCGACGGCGAGATTGTTATCGAAAACTTTGGCCCTATCCAAGTGAGCGGACTGACTGTAGCACAGGCCAACAGTCGCATACACAGTAAGCTCGGAGCCAGATACCAGAGCAGCCGGATTAAGATCTCGCTCGGACAGACACGCACCATCTCCATCAATGTGATGGGCGAAGTGAAAACACCGGGCACCTATACCCTATCGGCTTTTGCCAGCGTGTTCCATGCTCTGTATATGGCAGGAGGTACCAATGATTTGGGTACACTGCGCAATATCAAGATATACCGTCACAACGAATTGGTGAGCGTGTGCGATATTTACGACTATATTCTCAACGGAAAGATGACGGGCAACATTCGTCTGGCCGATGGCGACGTGATTGTCGTCGGACCCTATGACTGTCTGGTGAACATCACAGGTAAAGTGAAACGCCCCATGTTCTATGAGATGAAAAAGAACGAAAGCCTTGAGAGTCTCTTGAAGTATGCAGGCGGATTTGCCAGCGGAGCCTATAAAAAGGCGGTGCGCGTAAACCGCAAGACAGGGCGCGAATATGCCGTTTTCAACGTCGAGGAGTTTGACATGAGCGGATTCCGCATTGCCGATGGCGACAGTGTGAGTGTAGATTCCATTCTCCCCCGCTATCGGAACACCGTAGAAATCAAGGGTGCCGTGTTCCGTCCGGGTATGTATCAACTCGGTGATGGCATCAACAGTGTGCGCACATTGATAGAACACGCCGAAGGATTGACCGAAGAGGCCTTCACCAACCGAGCCGTGATGCACCGCATGAAAGCCGACCGAACTTTAAAAGTGGTGAGTGTGGATGTTGATGGCATTATGAGCGGACGTATAGCCGATATTGCTCTGAAAGAAAACGACGTGCTCTTCATTCCAAACAAACAAGAGACCATGACCGAGCGCACCATCACCATACACGGCGAGGTGCAATATCCCGGCATCTACAAATATGCCGACAACGAGACCTTGGAAGACTTTGTGCTACAAGCCGGAGGGTTGAAAGAAACCGCATCGACGGTCAAGGTGGATGTTTCGCGCAGAGTGAGCAACAACAAAGCTCTGTCTACTGACAGCATCATTGCACGGACCTATAGCTTTGCATTGAAAGACGGATTCGTTATTGATGGGGAGCCGGGATTCACGCTTCAGCCGTTTGACGAAGTGTATGTTCGCAAGAGCCCGGCTTATTCCGAGCAACAAAATGTAACGATAGAAGGCGAGGTGATGTTTGGCGGCACATACACCCTGAGCAAGCGCAACGCCCGTCTGACCGACCTTCTGGAGGCTGCCGGCGGCGTGACCGACCTGGCCTATATCAAGGGTGCACGGCTGGAGCGCAGACCCAACGAGGCAGAACGTGCCCGCATGAAAGCTGCTCTGAAAATGCAACAGGAACAACTGCAACAACAACTGCTCCAACTGGCCGCAAGCAGCAACAATGCCGGAAACATTCAGCAGATGGGTCAGCAGGCATCGAACACACAGTTGCAGAAATTCGAAATACCTAATACATTCCCTGTTGGTATTGAATTGGACAAGGCTATTGAAAACCCCGAAAGCGACGCTAATATCGTGCTGCGTGCCGGCGACCGTCTTGTCCTTCCACAATACACGGCAACAGTGAAGATAAACGGTGCGGTGATGTATCCCAACACCGTAGCCTATCAGAAAGGCAAGCGTGCCAAATATTACATCAACTCGGCCGGTGGATTTGCACAGAATGCCCGCAAGAGCGGGGCATACGTCATCTATATGAATGGCATGGTGTCCAAGGTGAGCCAAGGTGCAAAAATTCAGCCGGGCTGTGAAATCGTGGTGCCCAGCAAAATCACACGTAAGATGAGCATTGCTGAAACCATGAGTCTTGGTACCGGTATGGCCAGCATTGCCGCGATGATTGCAACGATAGCGAATATATCAAAGTAAGAAAGCAAGTGTACGTTTAAGTCCATCCCGAGGAAAATACATAAAACATGAAAGAAGAAAATGAGCAAATAAATATAGCTGAGGTATTTAGGAGAATGCTGCAAAAGAAATGGACATATATCATTGTTCTATCCATCACTTTTGTTATTTCCTGTTGCCTGATACTACCTGTTCCAAGGTACTATAGAAGTAACGTCACCTTAGCCCCGGAGCTTGGAAACATTAATGAAGGAGGAGGACTTTCCGACATCGCGGCTTCTATGGGGTTCAACCTTAATAACACCATCCTTTCTGACGCCATATCGCCGGAGCTGTATCCTGAACTGTTAAAATCCAACAGCTTCATTGTGCAACTTATAGATTGTAAAGTTAAGAGCGCAGATAACAGCATTTGCACTACGTATTACACCTACCTTGACAAGTATCAAAAGCAGAATCCGATAATGCTACCTGTATATGCTATAAAGAGTCTGTTTACAAAGAAAGGCAAACCTACACAGCAAGGACATAAAATCAATCCCTTCCAATTAACTAAGAGAGAGGATGATGTTTTTAATGCAATCCGAGGGAAGATTACTTGTAGTGTTGACAAAAGAACAAACCTGATTACCTTAAGCGTCGAAGATCAGGACCCATTAATCGCTGCTACAATGGCAGACTCTGTCAGAAATAAACTTCAGTCATTCATTACCGAATACCGAACAAGTAAGTCGCGCAACGACATGAATTATTACAAAAAATTAACAGTTAAAGCCAAGCATGATTACGAAAAAGCCCGTCGGACATATGGCAGTTATGCCGATGCAAACACGGATATCATGCTTGAGAGTTACAAATCGAAACTGACAGACCTGGAAAACGATATGCAACTGAAGTTCAACACCTATAGCAGTCTGAACACCCAACTGCAAGGTGCTATGGCTAAGGTACAAGAGAGGACTCCTGTATTTACAATCATAACAAATTCGTCCGTACCTATAAAGCCCGCAGGCCCCAAGAGGATGATATTTGTAGCGGGCATGTTGTTCTTCGCATTTATCCTCACAACCGTATATGTATCAAGAGATTTAATATTCTAACAATACACTTTACTGATGGCAACCTATCAAGGTGACAATAAAAGAATTGCAAAAAACACACTGTTTCTCTATATCAGAATGTTTTTTGTTCTTTTGGCCAACCTCTATATATCACGGGTGCTGCTCCAGACTTTAGGTGTAGTTGATTATGGTGTGTATATGGTTGTAGGAGGCCTGGTGTCACTTTTTGGCTTCTTCAATACAACACTGGCCTCGACCTTACAACGGTATTACAATTATGAAGATACCCATCGGCAGGAGAAAGGCATACAGGAAGTTTTCTCCACTGGTTGTTTCATCAATCTTCTGATGGGCATTGCCACCTTTCTTATTTTGGAGTCTATAGGACTGTGGTATTTGAATCACTACATGGTTATTCCAGTAGAGCGAATGGACGCGGCTAAAGTGCTTTTTCACGCTTCCACCCTTTCCCTGGTCTTTGTTATCCTACAGATACCGGCCACAGGACTGATACTTGCCAAGGAGAGAATGGGCTTCTACTCCGTTGTCAGCATCATCGATATCATGTTGAAACTTGGAGCAGCCATAGCATTGACATACATACAGACAGAACATATATCCACCTATGCATATTTTCTGCTTGGTATCGCGATTTGCGATTTTCTACTTTATCACGCATACGCCAAACTTTCGTTCCGATATATCCATGTTACGCATAGAATAAATAAAAAGCTGGCTTTATTGCTGATGTCTTTCACGGGCTGGAACATGATGGGTACGTTGGCATTCATGCTTAGAGGACAGGGTATAAGTCTGTTGCTGAACAATTTCTTTGGTCCCATCGTTAATGCCGCACGTGGAATATCGATGCAAGTAAGTAGTGCTGTGGGACAGTTCTCTTCGAACATATCAATGGCCTTCGCACCTCAAATTTCCAATTCTGTAGCAGCAGAAGAAACCAAGAGGGCAGAAAAACTCATGTTTGCAGAGTCGAAAATATGTTATGCCTTATTGCTGACTTTGGCAACACCGCTATGTTTGGAAATGGATCTCATCCTAAGATTATGGTTGGGCGACAGCATTCCCGCCAACACCAATATCTTTGCTATCTTAATGCTAATCGATGCAGTGATTTGCACGCTAAATACTCCTTGTACACAAATCACGATGGCTACCGGTAATATCAGAAACTATGAGATAGCGAGCACCACTGTCAATCTATGCCTTATTCCAGTATGTTACATCTTCCTTAAAACAGGCTTTAGCGCAACAAGTTCCTTTGTCATCACAATAATATTTTCCATCATCCTGCTGATAGTATGCCTCATTATCACGCACAATCAGTTCAGCTTCAAGTACAGCAGTTACTTCCGAAATGTACTTTATCCATGCCTGGCACTTACCATGCTCCTTCCTATCGCTCCTCTCTTAATTAGGATGAGCATGCAAACTTCATTTATTCGGCTGTCCGTCATCTGTATAACTGTTGCTGCTTTATGTCTGCCATTGGTATATTTCATTCTTTTGAACAGTAGAGAAAAACTGATGGCAAGAGAGTTCATCATAGAGCTGACTAATAAATATAAGAAAAAACGCCACATCCCATGAAAGTATCTATTATAACAGTAACATATAACAGTGCAGAGACCCTTGGCAGAACCATTGAATCGGTTTTGAGCCAGACTTACCCGGATATTGATTATTGGATTATAGATGGCAAATCGAATGATAAAACCATTGAAATCGTGAAGAAGTACGAGGATAAGTTCAACGAACGACTCCATTGGGTTTCTGAGCCAGATAAGGGAATTTATGACGCAATGAACAAAGGCATAGGCTTGTGCAATGGTGATATTGTAGGCATTCTGAATTCTGACGACTGGTTATCATCAGATGACGTTATTGAGAAGATGGTAAAAGAATTCGATAATGACACCGACGCTGTATATGGCGACATACATTGTGTACAGAAAGAGACACCAGACATATGTTCTTATCGTTGCAAAAGCAGTATTTTCCGTCCATATCTCCTAAAATTTGGCTGGGCTCCACCACATCCCTCATTTTATGTTAGGCGATCTATCATCAAGGCTTACGGGGCTTATGACCCTACATATAAAATAGCAGGTGACTTTGAGCTCATTGCGCGCTATATTCACCGACATCACATACATACAAAATATATTCCTATGGATTTTGTTACCATGACTTCTGGCGGAGCAAGCACCAAAGATGTCCAAGCCTATAAAGATGGGATTAGGGAAGTTAGCCAAGCTTGCAAAAAATTGGGTATCCATACCAACGGGCTGAAACTTTCTATGAAACGCTTCATTTCCATAGTTGCCAATAGAGTATAATAACATGTATCTAAAAAAAATCAGATATATAAAAAAGGACTTATATCATATTATTGGTATTCTATGTCTCTTCTTTTCTGCTTTTGCAAGTTTATATTCCCCCTTGACCAATGCGATAGGATTATATGTTGCCATACCTATTGCTTGTTTGCTCGCAACAAAGTTTAACAAGGGTTTTCATACAAGTATCTACGAGAAAATTCTATATACACTTTTTCTCTGGGATTGCATCTCTTATTTTTGGGCAGAGCATAAAGAGCTTGCAAGTACGGAACTACATATGGTTTTAGGTACATTTCTTCTTGTCTACTGTCTATCTATATATGCGAGAAACTCCAAATTAATTCCGTATTTATATTTTATTTACGTTTTACTATATTTAAGCGCATGGAATTACGCTATTCACAACATATTCACTATGATGGTCGATGACAGCGACCGACTGAATGATGAGGTGCTAAATGCCAACACCATGGCATATTATACTTTTTATGTGTCATTTCTTTTTTATATCTTAAGCGAAATTGTAAACATCAAATGGCTTAAGAAAATCTGGGAATGGTGCTTTTGGCTAATGCTTCCTGCATCCTTCGGAATTTCTATTTTAACCTCATCTCGCCAAGTCCCCATCATCCAGGTTCCCCTTTATGCTATGCTGATTTACATAAAGTATGTTCAAGGGGCCTCATTGAAGAATAAATTAAAATTGGGTCTGTTTGCATTATTAATTGCTGTTGTGTTCTCAGGATATATTATTAGTGCATACAATAACAGCTTTCTGAAAGAAAGAGCCGAGATAAACATTGCTGATGATGGGCGAGCTGCGCTGGCAAGAAATGCTATTCAAGTAGGATTTAACAACCTACCTTTGGGAATTGGTGCCGGAAACTTCCAAGGAGTGTCTATAACCAGACAAATATCTCACAACTCATACTTGGAAGCATTCGTCAACATGGGTATTCCCGGACTTGCTCTCTATTTAGCCTTATTAGGGATGTTTGTCCATCGACAATGGAAGAGATATTGGTATTATAAAGATAAGATGTTTTTAGCATTCTTTACTTTTGGAGTTTTATATATTTTAGATGGTTTTTTCTTTGTGTTCTACAATTCATTATGGCTCATTTCCTTCTTTATGTTGGTAGCTACTCATAGTGAAACTTACTATAAAAAACATAATACCGAACTAAAAAAAGAAAATAAGGAGATAGTAAAAAATAATTTTATTAAACAAAAAGACGCTTCTATACAATGAAAAAAATTCTTTTAATAGATACTAAGTATAAAGAGGGGGGACCCAAGACTGTCCACAGAAATATTATGGGGTCTTACTTAGCCCGGAAGTACAAATTCAAGGAGATTGGCAAAAGTGATACCGTACTGCATTATAATCCATTCAAGGCTGTCAAATTTGTGCAGTATTATAGGAAACGAATCAATGCCGAACATGCTGACATTGCTTTTGTTAGAGGTTTACAATATATTGGATTTCTGATGATTGTAGCAGCTAAACTATCTAATGTAAAAAGGATAGTTGTCTGCGTACATGGTTCAGACTGGGATACCCCTGGAAAAAATTTTAGAAAAATAATTCTCAAGTATATAGTAGAACCGATAGAAATCAGACTTGCAGATGCTATTTACACAGTTTGCCATGCAGAGCAACACTCCGTTAAGGCATTGAAATGTGCGAGTAAAGGAGCTAATCGAGGTGTCATTTATAATACTTTCCCAAATATTGATGTACACAGTGTCAAAACCGGGAAACTCAGAAAAGAGCTTGATATACCCGATGATAAGATCATAGTTGCCTCGGTCG
>CALKIW010000020.1 GCA_937995875.1 uncultured Bacteroidales bacterium
AGGGCGAGGAAATGCTGATACATCTTAACGTGACTGACACAGACTATATTTTTGACTTTGCGCAGGCACCAACCGCAGGAGCAGTGCCGGGCAAGGCAGAACACTATGTAAATTTTACGTTCAATTTCAAGCGGATAACTTTTAACTATTAAGCAAGAACAAGAACAAGACAATTTATAAGGAGAAAGAAAATGGATAAAATTATTATGGCATGGAGCAAATGCAAGGTTGAGTTTGGGGACACAGGCGCAAATGATGCATTTGCGGATGAACTCACAGACGTTGGAAAAATTAAAAATCAGACAACGCAGCTCTCAGCCAATGAGGGTGATTCATTAACCGAGGTTGCTACAGGGGGCGAAATTGTAGCAATGGAACAGCTTGACGGCACGCTACAGTTGCAGACAACAGTCATTGAGCCAAGCGAGGAACTATACGAAGCTCTCGGCATTGCAGGCAAGGCAGAAGTAGGCGAACAGCAGGTCAAGACCCATATTGTTCCTGGCGACAAGAGTGTCAAGGTAACGCCAAAGAACGCAGGCGCAAAGGGTATCAAGGCACCCGTTACTCGAATGAGCGTTGCACCGGCTTTTGACGAGCAAGACGGTAACAGCCTCGTAATTACGTGGAACATCGTAAAGACGACAGCCGTTGCTGCTGGAGAAGACGGTACTGATAAGAACTATTGGTACAGCCGTTTCACAACCAAGGAAGCGTTAAAGTAAAATAGATTGTTTAAGCAAAAGGGATAACAAACCTTTCAATTTTCAAAAAACGCATAACCGGGTCGGACGGTAGGCAAGCGAGCCGACACCTCCGACCCTTTTTTATTAAACCTATGGTAAAAACAAGAAACAAAAATACAAGCAAGACCATCGAGCAGGTGGTGGCCGAAACAATATTGCAGGCCAGCACAACGGGGAACACCATTAACATAGACGGACAGGAGTACACTATTACAGACCCAACCCCTGCAACGCTTATGATGGTGTCCTCAGAGGTAAGCAAGCTCCCCAAAGTCGACATGGAGAGCGAAAATATATTATTTGAGGTACTGCGAACAGCCAAGGACATGCAGCCTATCGGACGCATCGCTGCAATCCTCATTCTTGGAGCAAAGAGGATAAGAGAGGGTAGCGAGCAAGGGGGAAACAAGGGAGGCAGCACGCCAACCACAAGAAGAAATGGGTGGTTTTCTTTCCTGCAGACCAAAAACAACAACAAGGAAGCTGTGCAGAAGAGGTCAGAACTTGATACTCTCTCACAAAAATGCTTGGAAACCGTCACCATACGCACACTATCTGCCTTTATCGGCAAGCGCTTATCAGAAATGCAGGTAGGCGATTTTTTCGGTCTTACCACTTCCCTGTCCGCAGTAAATCTGCTAAAAACGACAAAGGAAGTGGAGACAGCCCATGGGGAATAATTTACGGCTGGGCAAAGAATTTAGGATGCAGCGTAGAACACGTGTTGTATAATGTTAGCTACCGTAATTTACTACTGTATTCAGCAGCCACACCACAATTTGACGATGAAAAATCACCAAAATGGGATGCCAGCAAGGATGCCAACAACCCGGACAACTTCAAGCCAAGAAATAAGAAGAATGTACTCACCGACGACGAGCACCCCGAAGAGGAATTTATATCAGAAATATAGGAGATAAAAACGATGAATACCAGCGGAAGCGGGCAAGAATATATATCCATCAACATAGATAACACGCAAGCCAAGGACAAGGCCAAGGAGACGGCCGACAGCTTTAGCAACATCGGTAAATCAGCAGAGCAAGCTGGAAAGCAGATGGACAATGCCGTCGAGAGACTCGGCAAGCAAGCAGCTGCGCAATCGAGGTACATTGAGGAACTTAATAATCAATATTCTGAACAAAAGAAAAGAATTGCAGAGCTTGACAGGCAAATTATTTCACACAAGGAGTTGCAGGAGCTCAACAGAAAAGAGGTTGAGGAGCTTAACAAGCAATATAAGCAAGCCAAGGAGACACAAGGCGAATGGGCGGCGAATACCAAGTATATCAAGGCACAGCTGAACGACGCCAGAGAGGGATATAAAATGGAAACCGATGCCATTAAGGCCCTCAACTTAGAGAAGCAGAAAGCAGCACAGCAAGCCAAGGATCTGCAGTCAGAAAGCAAACGGGAAAGCGACAGCCTAAAGGACACAACCCGACAGATTAAGCAGGCTAAGGAAGAAGCTGCTAAGATTCCAAGCGTGAACGAACAAATCGCAAACAGTATGAAAACTGTTGCTAAGTTGTCAGCCGGTTATTTGTCCGTTAAGCAAGCCAAGGCGTTTCTCGATACAGCAACAAAAATAAGAGGTGAACTTGAACTCACCCAGACTCAGCTACAAGGTCTTTTTGGCGGACAGGGCGGTGCGCAGATTTTTAGCGGTGCAAAGGATATTGCAATGAAATCCGGGTTGTACTCAACCGCAGGTTTGACGCAGGCAGCTGAAACGCTTAATATATACGGTGAACAAACCGAGAACATCATTCCCATGCTTCGAGAATTTGGCGACGTTGCAATGGGTAACGAGCAGAAATTAAACAGCCTTGCAACGGCATTCGGTCGAGTGCAGATGGAAGGAAAATTATCCAGTTTGACTCTCCGCACCATGGTTAATGCCGGCTTCAACCCATTGAACGAAATTGCAAGGACAACGGGCCAGAGCATGGACAGCCTGCGACAAAAAATGCGTAACGGAGAAATCACAATTACACAGGTAAGAGACGCATTCAAGACAGCCACGGCCGAGGGTGGAAAATATTATGGCATGACAGAGAAGCTCGGCAGTGGCATCAAGGCGGAGCAGGAACGGCTCCAACTTATGATAAAGCAAGTTTATGCCAAGTGGGGAGAGCAACACGAAAGCCTTATCCTTAGCAGTATTAAACTAAAACAATGGGTCGTACAAAATATTGGAGAAATCGCAAAGTGGCTCGGAGTTCTGATTGGAACATACGGGACATACAAGACGGCCGTCATCACACTCAATGCCGTGGAAGCCATCCAAGCAGCAGGCTACGTGCGTAAAATTAGGCTATTACGCCTTATGGCGGTAGCGCAGGCAGCCCTAAACGCTGTGATGATGATGAATCCATATGTTTTAGCAGCAACGGCACTCGGAGCACTCACGGCAACGGTTATAGCTTTCACTAAAAAAAGTACTGTTGCAGCCGATGCCACAGAAGCATGGAATAGGCGGGAGCAGGAGATGGCAGAAGCCCACCAGAAGCGAAAGGACAAGATGAATGCCCTGCTACAGAAGATTAAGGACGAAACAACGAGTGAATACGAAAGACAAGGAGCCCTACAAGAATTACAGAGAATCCTGCCATCCGTTTTTAAAAAATTCAAGAAGTGGGCAGACTTACAGACCAATATTGCACAAGCCACTGCTGCAGCGAACGAGGAACTGCAGAAGCAAAATATTATAGAGGGAGGAAACGCACGGTATGGCAAGGATAGCCAGCTGCTGAAAGACTTAAAACAATATAGGGAGGCGATAAGTAAGTCGAGGAATGCCAGCGAGAAAGAGAGAACAAAAATTCTTCTTATCAAGAGACATCCATATCTTTTTACAAATAGCAAGAGCGAAGCCAGACAGATGCAAGCAAACCCTGAAAGTTATAAATTAATGGGGTTTAAGAGTCAAGGCACTTTTGAAAGTAACTGGCATTTTGTTAATTCTTTGATTAAAACAACAGAAGAAAACATAACCAAGGGGCTAAAAAACACAGAAAGCAAACTTTCTACAATTTGGGACGCAGCTCTGCCAC
This sequence comes from uncultured Bacteroidales bacterium, assembly GCA_937995875.1. Taxonomy (GTDB): domain Bacteria; phylum Bacteroidota; class Bacteroidia; order Bacteroidales; family Bacteroidaceae; genus Prevotella. The sequence goes on from CALKIW010000020.1 coordinate 3,803, forward strand.
AAAAGAGTATCAAGCAAATTAATGATATGGCCGTTTTTTACGCTAATGAGATAAAGAAGATCGACCAAGACAACAAGCAGCGCACTCGAATAATTACCAAGAGGACGGCCACAGGCACAACGACATCCGAACAAATCATACCAGCTAATTCTCCAAGAGACTATATCGAGTTCAAGAATGCGCAGGGGAGAGTCGTACGCATTACACGGGACGAAGCTAAAAGACGGCTTGACACTTTGAAACGAGAGCAAAACGCATACCAGTTTAACGCAGGACGTGACTTTTTGCAGGAGGCCAAAAACAACCTAAAGAAAGCCCAACAAGAGCAGCAGAATATTGTCAAAAATCGCAAGAGCTACAGGACATCCACAGCATATGAGCAGGCACTTGAGCAGTCAAGGCGGAAAATAGAAGATGCCGAAGCTGTTGTCAAAAGACGTAGCGTGGACAGCAGTCTCACCAAGAGTGACACCAAGGCCACGCATAACGCTGCACGGCTTGAAGCAGAGCAGACCAAGGCACGAGAGAGGATGGCCGAAGAAGATAGACGCTACCAGCTGGAACGAGAAAAACAAGCACGAGAAAATGGATATAATACACAGCAGGCTGAAATCGACGGCATGCAGGAAGGAGAAGCCAAAAAGCTACAGCAAGCCAAATTGAATCATCAAAAACAAATTGACGAGCTAAAAGAGCAAGAACGCCAGCTGTACGAACAGAAGGTGCAGCACGCCAAAAATCTGTGGGAAGCAGACCCTCAAAATAAGGATGCCAGCTTTTGGAGCGCACACGCAAGAAACAGCAAGACCGGCACCGTTGCAGGTATTACGCCACTCACCGAGGAGGAGACGGCAGGAATAACGGCAAAAAGACTGTCTGAAGAAAAACGATACAGCAAGGAGATACAAGATATTATGCAGGCAAGCATCGCCAGCATGAACGAGTATATCAAGGATTACGGCAGTTTTGAAGAGCGACGACTGGCCATAGCCAACGATTTTAACGCCAAGATAGAACAGGCGACAACGCAGGGCGAACGATACGGCTTGCAGGCGCAACTTGATAACGCCTTGTCTGATTTAGATTTCGAGCAGGCAAAGAAACAAATCAACTGGGAATCTGTTTTTGGCAACTTAGGCACGTTAACGCTGCAGCAGCTGAACACCGTCAAGCAGCAGCTAAGAGCAATGCTTAACGACAGCAGCCTCACGATTGACCAATACAAGGATGCAGCCGAACAGATAGACAAGGTTAACACAGCTATCATTAATGCCGAGAACAAAGTACAGAGCGCACTGGGTTTGATTATTCCAACCGTAGAGGAGAGACGAAGGATCGAGCGTGACGTGGCCGATGCCACTGAGAGACAGAGGGATGCCATGCTGCAGTCAAACATTATTGCGTCCACTCTCGACACCCAGCGCATGATGACAAGCAGAAGACTGGGAGCAATGGGTATTTCAGTCGGGCAGCAAGATATTACTGCATCAATGGCAGGCGAGTTGCTCAATAAGGTGGGTAGTAAATTTGGGTTTGACAGTAGCCAATACAAAGAGATTGAGGATGCCCTGGCCAAGGTCGCAAAATCCGAACGAGCCGTGGTGGATGCCAACGAAAAGGCAGTAACAGTAACCATCACTCTCACGGACGCACAAAATCGCCTAAAAATATTCTCGGAAGACTTCAACAAAAAGCTCCGGGGGGTAGCGGACGTTGTAAGTATCGTTGCTAATAATTTGGGCAGCCTGCCCAAGTTGTTCGAGCAAATCGGTATAGATATGACCGGGCAGTTTGGTAAGGGTATTAGCGATATTGCAGAAGCAGGGCAGCAGGCATCACAAGCGATGCAAGACTTAATAAGCGGAAACTTTGTTGGAGCAGCAGCAGGGGGGATAGGAGCCGTTAAGAGCGTGCTCTCCGGATATAACAATATCTTTGGCTTAGGCATCGGAAAGGGAAACGTGGCAGAGGTAAGGCAGTTAACCGAACGGCTTAGCAAGAGCAACGACGCCCTCAGAACTTCGATAGACGGACTAAAAGATGCCATCAAAAGCGAACACGGCATTAATACCATTAACGACACTCGCAAAGCCCTTGAAGCCCAGAATCGGATAAATGAAAATTCGCGGAACATCTTAGAGGCGCAAATGCGATATCAAGGAGCGCATCATTCGAACGCCAAAAAGTGGCGTATGACGCCTGGCCAATATTCGCAGATTAACCAAGTTTTAACGGAATACACGCAGCGACATCCCGATGCAGAAACAAAGGTAAACCGAGTTTATTCACTTGACGACATCCTAAAATTGACCCCTGAGCAGATGAACGAGATAAGGACACGGCGAGCCGATGTTTGGACGGCCATGCTCGGACAGGGGAAGTATGACAAGAGCGAATATTGGGAAGCATACGCAGACCACGCAGGCGAGATAGAAGAAATCACAAAGACGCTCCGTGAGAAATTGACAGGCATCACTTTTGAAAGCATGCACGACGATTTTGTCGACAAGTTAATGGACATGGAGACAAAGGCGGAGGATTTCACAAAGGATATTAATCGCCTGTTTGCCAAAAGCCTGTTAAACTTTGCCATAGGCACGCAATTGGACGCACGCATGAAGAAATGGTGGCAATCGTGGGCAGATACCATGGAAAAGCAAGGCGGAAAGCTTACAGAGACGCAAATCGACAATATGCGCAGGGAGTACGAAGCCTATGTCGAAGAGGGTATGCAAATCCGAGAAACGGTGTTTAATATCACTGGGTTCAACGAGACGGGTAAATACAACCAAGATAGCAGCAAGAGCGTACTGGAAGGAGTAACGCAAGACCAAATCCAAGAACTCAATGGCAGGATGGCGAGCGTGCAGATTAATCTCGACAAGATAGCAATGCAAATACAAGCAGACTATGAACGGAATGGCAATCAGATTGCCACGATGCAGGACATCCGTAACATCATGGACGATTTGCTCGATATGCAGTACCAAGGCATCGAGCATTTACAGAAAATAGAGGTCTACACCAGCGAACTCCCAGCAATACGGCAGGATATTGGAAGGATAAAAAAACAAACGGCACGCTTATAAATGGCAGAAGACGGTAAAAAAGGGAAAGCATGAACAAAAATGGCGAACTATATATTAACGGCAAGGATGCATTTGAGCAGTGGGGTATCTTAATGAGTGACAAAAGTCTGTCATCATTAATAGAGCCAGAGCCACTCAAAGACCCCGTTACCAACAAGAGCAGCACCATGAACGGCAAGCAGGTACGCAAGGAAGCCATTCCAAAGGTGGACGAGCGGGATATTACATTGTTCCTACAGATATATGCCGCATCACGGTTAGACCTTTTCACAAAGCTAAAAAATTTCAAGACAGAATGCAAAAGACGTCGTATGGTCATTTCAACTCGGTACGAGGAGGGTGTGTGTTACAGATGCGATTATAAAAGCTGTACGCAGTACCGTTCATTCCATAGGGGGATGGCCACATTCAGTCTGCGTCTTAACGAGCCGAATCCAGCTAACAGAGGGAAAGATGACACGGATAACTACAACAATACGGAGGTGATGCCATGATATTAGACATCAAAGACAAGAAGGGTGCAACAGTATACACCATACCCGTATGTAATGGCAGCACGTATGTATGGAAAATGCAGACGGAAGAATATATACAAGTTGCATTTAACAGTACAGAGCTGCTCAACCTTAAGAAGGGGTATTATTGTGACATCGGAGACGAGAAAGACCCGACAAGCAGAGGAGCAATCGGAAGATTTGAAATTATATCGCTCCCACAGCCTACAGCAAGCAGCAAGTGCAACGGCTATGAGTACGACCTCCGCATGGATAGGCCATGGACAAAATTCAAGAACCGCATATTATTCATGAGTCGTGGAAGTGTTCTCGGCATGGAAAAACGCTGGTCTTTAACAGACAAGATTACTGCACATGCGGGCATCCTAACAGACAACATAAGCCGTTGTGGCTTCAATTATAAAGGCAGCGAGTACCACGTTGTTATCCACGAGGGAGTGGACACGGAGAAGAGTAAGGTTATAAATTACGACAACACATCAATCCTTGCAGCACTTACCAATATTGCAGAGGCATTTGATACCGAATGGTGGGTGCACGAGGATGAAATTCATTTTGGCCGATGCGAACAGGGAGAAGCCGAGATCGAGCTAAAAATGCACGAGGATATCACCACCATCTCAAGGTCGGAGGACAGCTCTAAGCACGGTACACGCTTATACGCATACGGCAGCGACAGAAACCTGAACCGAAATTACAGACGGAAACTAAAAAATCCGTTTACGGTCAACGGTTGGCACAGGCTTTTTGCCAAGACGGCAAAAATCAAGATAAACACACCAAAGAGCGGATTCCGATACAGCGAAGCCAAAATGATAGAATTTAAGGATGGAGCGCTGGCAGGACAAAAGATTCCATTCACAGTAATATCAGGGAGCTATGGACAAGACGGAGATGTTGAAATTTGGGACAATCCCGTTTTTGAAATTTCATTGCCACAAACCGCAGAAATAAAGATTGGAAACCAAGTTCGGTTTGTGATAGAACATTCAACAACATTGCATCCAACAGCAGGAGTTACCACCATTAGCAATATAGAGAGGGAAGAGTTCTACGGCTTTTCATTCAAAGACATCAAGCTGCCAAAGAAAGCCATCAACACACGCACAGCGATTAAGTTCGAGGATGACACGCCAGAGAAGCATATAAGGTTTTTGGGCAAAATTACCACAACGGACACAGCTGGTAAAACCAGCATGCTCAACGAGGGAAGAGATTTGTACGCGCTTACCGATGGCAGTGCGCCAGCCACACAGGATGAGCAAGAGGTAACACTCTCTCACCCTTCCATGATGTACGTCAACCGATTATACACAGAGCCAATAGACGGGCAGGGAGAAATGGCCATACAAGGCATTACGGACAACGCCCTGCAACTTCCAGTCGGTACGCCATATATTGATAGTCCACACATCGATGATGAGGACGAAATTATGGAGGTTGCAGAGCAAAATCCAAGCATATACCCAAGATGCCTGCTCACAATTACAGAGGTAACTACAGTAGATGCCACAGAGACGAATGAAGACACGGGGGAGACTACAGTATGGCAGGCATACCGATTTAAGGCCAAAATGACACAGGACGGCACACCGTTTGAATTTGATGATAGTTATCTAATTCAAGAGGAAGGCAAACCGCTATCTATACAGTTTCAAAGCGGCAAACTTTCAGGACTTGAGTTTGAGATACATTTTAACCCTGAAGGAAAAAAAGACGAAAAACAACTTTTTGAAATAACAAGGAACGATAATTACACGCTTGACCTACCGAACAATATTGCATACCCTGCGGTCGGAGATACCCTCTATATGTTCAACATGGATGCAGACATTATCGATGACACACTAATTGCAGCAGCCGAGCAGGAACTAAAGGAGTGGGCAGAGAAAGAAATGGAAAAACTCTGCAGGGACGATGGTACATATACGGCCGTAAACAACCCCGTAGAATGGGGAAGAAAAAGGTTAGGAGTCCTTAAAAAGGGACAAAAAGTAAAACTCAACGCCCCACATCTTGTACAGACAGCCGACGGCACAAGATTAAGCCGGGTAATTGGTTGGGACCTAAAACTCAACGACACCACACAAGGCGAATATATCATTGGCGAAACCAGAGCCTACAGCAACTCCGAAAATCTTAGCAATGACGTTCAAGAACTTGTTTATTACAACGGGCAAATAAAAGACGGAAGCGGAGGAGTTTCCATACAGCTATACGACAAACTTATTGGCAAGCTGCAAAGCAAGGTAGACAGTATCGGTGGAAAGGTCGATAACAAGCTATCAAGAGTTTTTGATGACACCGCAAAGGGCCTGATTACGTTCCTCAAGGGACTGTTGCTCGGTGACGGCAAGCACGGCATCACCGAGAAGGGAGTAGCCACGCTGCTGAAAGTCATCACAGACACCATCGAGAGCAGGAACTTCGAGAAGGGCATTCTCGGCAACGGCTTTGGGATGTGGACGGACGCAGATGGACGCAGCCACGTAGAGACAGATTTTCTCACCGCCCGCATCAAGATGGTCATCGCAGCATTGGAGATAATGGAGCTGAACTACGTGGGTGGCAACTTCATCTTCTCACCCGTCGGTGGCAGGATTTCGAGTGTGAAGCCCATCGACAATACGGGAGCGGAGGTTGCAGACGGCTCTACTCCATACGCCTTCAGGTGCTACATGGTGGCCGACGATGGAAGCCGCAGGGTGCAGAACAAGTGGAAAGTGGGTGACCAAGCCAAGTGTCAGACCTTTGACCTCTCACAGCAGAAGAAAGATGCCGACGGTGTGTATCACGACGTGGAGAATAAGTACTATTGGCGGCTGGTGCAGGAGACGGGGCAGGAGACGCTCTCCGACGGCAAGCTCTACAACTACATCGACCTTTCAAACACGCTGGCCGTGACGGTGAAGTACGGAGGTGAAACCGTAGACGGCATCGGTTATGATGATGGCAGCGTTACGCCGTCCGTACCTGAAACGGGAGACAGCATCGTGCAGATGGGAAGTCAGACCGACAGGGAGCGGCAGAGCATGATTGTGATACGCACCGTAGGAGACGGCGCGCCGGCCATCGACGGCTACTCGGACGTAAACAACTACAACCTTGCATCGCACCACTCCACCCGCCTGTTCAACCCTGAACACAACTTCATCATGAACGACAACTTCGAGATGAAAAGCTATACGGGGGCGGTGGCTCCGATGGTGCTGCACAGAGGCAGTTGGCAGGAGGGCACGCCATACGGGCATTACGAATCAGTGACCCTTGACGGCTCGACGTGGCTGTGCACGGTGCCGATGGGACATACCACAACCGAGAGGCCGTCGGACAGTTCCTCTGTCTGGCAGAAGTATGCAGGAAAGGGCGAGAAGGGCGACAGCCCCGTGATGCTCGATATATACACCGACAAGGGAAACATCATACGAAACGGGCAGGGAGAAATAACGCTCTCGGCAATCGTGACAAGGGACGGTGCGGATGTTACGGCACAATACCCGTCGGAAGCATTCTCATGGACGAGGGACAGCGGTAACGGGGAGTATGACACGGAATGGAACAACCGCCACAGGGGAGCCGGACCGTCCATCACCGTAAGGGCAGAGGATATATGGAAAAAAGCCGTATTTGAATGTGTCCTTGATACAGAATGAACAGTAAAACATAAAACATATAAAACAGTAAAATCATGGCAGTAACAGCAAGAAACCAAATCACCATCGTTGATTTGAACGACGCAAAAAGCGTTCAGATATATTTCAACGCATCTCAGGGAATGTCGCAGTCCTACAACCCCGACACGCACGTATATTCACCGAACTACTCATCCGAGCCCAACAAGATTACGCCGAAAGTGTATGAGACGGGGGATTCCAGCGATCACCTCGCACGTTGCAAGAACGTGAAGTACACCATAAACGGAAAGGCATACACGGCCGCTACATCCAATGCTTCGTTTGTCGTCGGTGCAGACGGAACACTCACCGTGAAATCCAACCTATCATCGAATCTCAATATTGTGTTTGAGGCGGAATATACGGACGAGGACAACATCGTCAGCCAAATAGGCGGTACCTTCACGCTGCTTCGCAATGTGTCGAGCGGCGCGCTGTTTCAGGTCGTAATCACGTGCCCGAAAGCAAATGTGTTTGACAAGTCGGTTTCAGGCAACCTCACCGCCGTAGCGCAGGCAAAGAGAGGTGGCGTGGACGACAACAGCAACGTTACGTATGAATGGCTTCAGTATGACATCAAGACCAGTTCGTGGGTGGCCGTTGCATCAGGACGCGCAAACGGGAAGACGCTCACGGTGAAGCCTGATGACGTGCTGAACTTCCAGACGTTCAAGTGCGTTGCCAAAGATGCAGGAGGAACGGACGAAGCCGCAACGGCGGAAGCCATCGTGACGTTCGAGGACATGACCGACCCCTACACGCTTGAACTTTTCTGCCCGACGGGGGACAAGATTGTGAACGGTACGGGAAGCACGAAGATTAACGCCCGTGTATGGCAGGGAGGAAACAAGATAGAGGACGAGAACACGGCGGCGAGCAGCCGGAAGTTCAACTACAGATGGATGAAGCTCGACAAGGACGGAAAGGCGCAGAACTGGAGCGGTGCGACAAGCAACGTGAAGACCGGAAACCCGATCACCGTCCTTGCAGAGGAGGTGAACACGAAGACAACCATTATATGTGAGATTGAAAAGAAGTAGGCTATGGCGGTATTGGCAAGAGGACAGATTACCATAACGGATATGCGGAACGAGGGTACTTACACCTTCGTCCGCTACTCCGACGACGGGGGAAAGACGTTCACGGCGGCTTCACAGGCGGCACTGGATGAGGTGCAGGCAGGGTTGCCGTTGGAGGGGAGGAACTTAATTGGTGGTATGCCGTCGTTTGATGGGTGGACGATACCGTCGTATTGGAGTGTTAAGGATGGAATTGTTACAAAAAGCGGAGCGACAGAAGCCAACTGGGTAAATTTAAGAAGTCCTGTATTAGATTTTTCAATTATTGAAGGAAAAACCGTAACACTGTCCTTTAAGGCGAAGGGCAATCAGGCAGATTTCAGAATTTCATTTGAGCTGATAAAAAACGGCGAAAGAAAATTCTATAAAGACTATAAAGTTGATGACGCATCAACTACATCGTCTGATAACTACACTTTGATTCGTTACACATTCAAAGCTGACAGGTCATTTTTTACACTAAGCACAAATGACGGAACAGACATCAACTCTTTGAATGATTTGAAAATTGCATTTCACAGATACACGACCGAGCCTATAAGCATCAAGGAGGTAAAATTAGAGATTGGAGATAGGGTATCAGCATTTACACCTACTAACCTAATTGGTATAGAAAATGCGGAGAAGAACAGTTGGGATGGGAGGAACTTACTTCTAAATAGTAAGGGCAGGTTTCAGCCACATCGTTATGATACAGATAATTATGCCCACTATCCATCTACAACTATTTATTTAGAGAATGGTAAACAGTATATACTTAGTGGGACTACAAATGGAGTATTTTCATCCGTACACAAGACTTCGGTAGAAAGTAACAGATACAGATGTGTAATATGGATTGTGTCGGGTCCATTAAATTCAAGAAACATAAATAGGATTGTATCCTCGTCAACAACTGGGACAACAGGAACAATATTTACATGGAACTTTCCGACAGACATATATTGTCTTAGAGTAAATGGTTATCTTGCTGATAATTCTACTTATGCAGAATACATAAAAATTGAAGAGGGAAACAAAAAAACTTCTTGGACACCGGCACCAGAGGACTGCACGTTTGGTACCACACCCGGCAGGTACATGGGCACCGCCGTATGGGACAAGCCCTATCCGCCCCTCGACCCGTCGGAGTACACATGGTCGGAGGTACAGGGGCGCGGCGTGGCAAGCATTGTCCGCTACTTTGGCCTTTCCAACAGTGATGCGGAGGAGCCGAAAACTTATGACACAACCCCTAAGAGTCCGACACCTACGGCCCGATACCTCTGGGGATATGACCTTGTCACCTACACGGATGGAACGGCCGTGCAGATGCCACATCAGGTTATAGCGGTGCATGGTGACAAGGGCGTGAATGGAACAGACGCGGTGAATATCATTCCCGACCCTGCACAGATTATCGTAGACACGAACGACCAAGGGCTTGTGACAAATACGGAGGGAGCCAATTCCGTTATCAGAGCCTACAGGGGCGGAACGCAGATCACCTGCTCCGCGATTGTAAAATCCACATCGAAAGGTATAGGGGTTACGGTCACATCGATTACCGAAGGCGGCATAACCACGCCGCAAATCAACATCAACAGTATCGCCAAAGACCCCAATACGGGTTACGCGTATGCTTCAGGTTACGTAGACCTCGATGTTGTTGCTGATAA
>CALKIW010000021.1 GCA_937995875.1 uncultured Bacteroidales bacterium
ACTCATATAAGGTATGTTAAAATCAAAAGACAATAAAATAACGATAATTGGTATTGCCGGAGGAACAGGCTCAGGCAAAACCACAGTAGTCAATAGGATAGTTGAAGCATTGCCGCCCGACCATGTGGTCGTGGTGCCGCTCGATTCCTATTATAATGATACTACGGAACTGACCGATGAAGAACGCAAGGCCATCAATTTTGACCATCCCGACGCGTTCGACTGGAAGTTGCTCATCAAGCACGTCAATGAGTTGCGCAAGGGACATGCCGTGGAACAGCCCACCTATAGCTATCTCATCAGCAACCGACTGCCGGAAACAGTACACGTTGAGCCGAAGCCGGTCATCATCATCGAGGGCATCATGACGCTCATCGATAAAAAGCTGCGCGACATCATGGACCTCAAAATATTCGTGGATACCGACCCTGATGAGCGGCTCATTCGCAACATTCAGCGCGACACCATCGACCGAGGCCGAACGGTTTCGATGGTGGTGGAACGTTATCTCAAGGTGTTGAAACCCATGCACGAGCAGTTTATCGAGCCTACCAAACGCTATGCCGACCTCATCATACCGCAGGGAGGGGAGAATCTCAAGGGAATCGGCATTCTGTGTAAATATATCGAAGGTTTGGTGTATGAAGATAAATAGGGCATACAACTTTGTTTTTTGATAGCCTAAGCTCATGTTGGCTTTGCCCCATTCATTCTCCTTTATATGTAATTTTTGATTACCGTTTTTCGGTGGTTTTTTTCGAAGCATCCAGCGTAGAAAGGGCTATGTTTTCGTCTTTAAAACCTGCCCGCATGGCAGAAAAACAGTCCGGAAAGTGGGCTTCAAATTTTGTTATGCTGCGGCGGAGCCTTAATCGTGGCATGGTTAAGCCTTAGCGATACTGCGATAACGGCTCAACCGTCTTGCGGTTAGGTCTTTTCCGCTCTGCCATTCGATACTCAATCGCAGTCCTTAGAATTTGGGGCGAGAGGGCATTGATTCAAACTATTTGATTATCAGCGCTTTATAATATGACTGAATTTTGCGAAATTCAGGCAAACATTAAATTGTTTTTTGAATACGCCAAGCATACAAGGGCGTTTGTAAAGAAAAATCGCACTTTGCAATCTCTTATTTTGTATCGGTTTTAGTGATTTTAGTGGAACGCATCCGTTGTCTGTGTCTCGTTGTTGTCTTGCTACTGTTATTATCCTGCAACGGTGCAGGCTGCGTATAAATCCTTGCGGTTTGGATGAATACGGGCAAAAAAAACATCCGACAAACGGAGTGCGTTTGTCGGATGATGTATCAACTTAAAAGGTATTGTGTTGTCTTTTGAACTATTCTGTAAGCTCAGATGAATTGTTGTTGTCTGCTTGTTCAGTGCTATCGTCCATTTCGGGCAGCTCTGCCATGGGCTCAAGAGGCTGTTCAATGGGTTGCTCAAGTGGAGCATGAGCCTTCTCGTAGGCTTTTCTACATTGATTCACCTTGATGGCATTGATGAGGTCTACCACTCCATAAACCATCATGCACCAGCCGATTACAAATAGCGGGGCGGTGGCAATGAGGTCAGGTTTGATGATGGCCAACAGGCCCACAAGGAAAATAATGGTTGGGAAGAGCCACCATACCAAACCTATGTGGGCGAATTTCTTGGCCGAAGCAAGGTTGAAAAACTGATTCAGCGCGCCAAGGATGAGAACGGTCGCTAAGACATACATGAGCCCGTGGATAAACAGGTTGGGAGCCAAGGCGAGTATTCCTCCCAACACTATGCTTCCAATTCCTACAATGGGGAAAGCGGGTACGGATGGAGCAATGGGGTTGCCTTGTGCATCGTATAACTGCACCTTGCTACTCTTGCTTTTGGCAGAGAAATAGACGATGCAGCTGATGGCACCGGAGAGTAGGAAAAGAATGCCTATGATAATGGTGAGCCAAGTCATGGTCTCTTCACGATATTTGATGAGAAGTGCACCTATGACAATGGCACAGATGGCGCGGAATATACTGCTTTGCATTATTTTCATGTCTAACTTTTTGAGTTGGAGAAACAGTTGCTTGTTTTGCAAAGTTAGGTCAAGTTTTTGAAAAAAGCAAGGCTGTGCTCATATTTGTTTTGTATTTTTGCAGTCGGCTTAATCAAATAGAACAGCAAGGATGACCACATTATATTTAGTTCGGCACGGCGAGACGGTGGGCAACAAAGCCCAGATATTGCAGGGACAGACGCCGGGTGAACTCAACGAACTTGGACGTGAGCAGGCACGCGAGGTGATGGAGAAGATGAGACATGAGCATATCGACGCTTTCGTATCGAGCGATTTACGTCGATCGATGCAGACTTGTGAGATTATTGCCGAGCCGCACGGTGGGGAAGTGATAACGTCGGTGTTGCTTCGCGAGCGCGATTGGGGAGGCTTTACCGGGAAATTTATTCCGGACCTGCAGGATGCCGAGTGGCCGGACGATATTGAAAC
>CALKIW010000022.1 GCA_937995875.1 uncultured Bacteroidales bacterium
AAAGTAATTATTTTACTGATAATCAATAAGTTAAATGTTTTCAAGGGACGACTATTTAGAATGCCCGATTATTCATTCTATAACTACTTTTCTTTTGTATGATTTTCTTCACTTAGATTGTTGGCTGTTGTTTTTTATATGCATATTCATTCCTTACCAAATATCCGGGTTACGAAAGGTAAACACTGATAAAGAGCCGAGTGCCAATATTCCCAATCATGTCCTCCATCGCGTACCCTGAACTGGCAAGGTATACCGGCATTACGCATTGCTTGATAGAACTCTATATTACGATCAAGCAGGAAATCATCATCCCCACAATCTACAAACCAGGCAACATTACGTAAATCAGCCTTACGATTCTCATCAGCCTCAGTCACATATTTCACACAGCTATTTTCAATAACACTACGAGTCAGTATCGCTATTTTAGAATTCGGATCATCAGCAGATACTGCTCCTTGCTCAGGAATAGACATCAGAGCACTCATCGCATAGACTGCACAAAACATATCACTATGGCGTTGGCCATAATTAGTAGCTCCGCCACCTCCCATCGATAATCCGGCAATGGCACGATGCTGCCTATCGCCTATCACCCTGTATTCTTTCTCTATATAGGGCAAGAATTCCGTATAAAAGAAAGTCTCATATTTCCAACCAGGCATATCAAAATATCCGTTCCATTCCATATGTATATTGCCACCGGCATTCGGAGTAACAATAATCATCTCACATGCTTCTCCACTGGCTACAAGGCGATCCATCACATCTTTTACATGTCCACGCTCGGCCCAGACAGGATTGGTCTCCCACATACCATGCAAAAGATACAGGACCGGATATTTTTTCTCTTTATTCTGTTCAAAACTCTTTGGCAGAAAAACGGTATAAGCACGCTTTGAATTTAACACTTTACTGAAAAGAGTATCCGTGACTACTTTACTCTGAAAATTCCAAGGTGCATTTTGTGCATAACCGGACAATGTATACATCATTACAGCCAACCATACAATTATCTTCTTCATCATATCTTTTATTTAAAGTTTTTCAAACTATTCATATGTATCTGCAAAAATAAGGCATGAATCCGATCACTGATTTGCAATTTTAGATATTTGAATATCAATATTAGATAATACTCAATCCGACAAAGTAATATTGGATATTACAATCGGTTTGTCACCTGTAGACCAGAAACCTATAATATAAAGATGTGAAGGATCAATCTTCCCCCCACTCTCATCAGTCATCCGATTCAACTCGATAACTACTTTACGAGACGAACCGAAATCATAAGTGGCAGGCTTTGTCCAATAACTGGTTTTATCAAACAAACGGAATGAAACACTACTTTCATTATCATTGCCCAATTCTACTGTCAGTGTTTTATATCCTGACAAATCAAGCCCGTCAGTATACTGCCAACCACCAAAACCATACTGCCCCGTCACCAAAGTCCGGGTAACTTCATCAAAAGTCCCATTCTCCCAAATGGACGGATTAAACACATCCGCTGTTAATGAAAAAGGAGAAATCACCGTAACCTTCAGTGATAACTGCTTACTGACTCCGGTCGCGGATTGATAAGTAACAATCACCGTCGCTTCGCCCGGTGCCACAGCCACCAGTTTACCGGCCCGTTCCACTTTCAGTACAGACGTATTCGAACTACTTACAGTTGCTTCCGCAGTCACCATTCGTGATGTACCGTCCGAATAAGTAGCTTTCACCTTGAGATAACTTGCACCTCCCATTTGCAGGCGAAGTTCACCTTCCTCTCCCATCAGTTCCAGTTTTTCCAACTCCCCGTTCACGATTGTACCTTCAGCATATTCTTTGAACCAATGATACATAGCCCACGGACAAGCTTCAGGATCATTAAGAAAAGTATAATTACCCGATTCACCCGGTACATCCTTAAATGCCGCCAACTCATGAGACCTTGTGGTGAAAAACAACCAAGAGACGTTACCCGAGTTATCAGCTATGTACTTGAAGTTAGCACCAAAGCCTTCACCCCCTGCCGTGCCTGTTATACTTTTACCCCAAGTGGCATCATATTTCTTCGGTGCCCAGTCTATCTCCGTCACCATGATAGGGGCAAAAGCCGCCACAGGTCCTACCTGCGCATCCCATCCACGCTGAAAGGCCTCATACCCTCCTCCTGTAGGCGAGCCGATTCCTTCACCGCTATCCTGTTCCGCATCACTGCCATACCAACCCGGATAGCAATGAACGGCAAAGCCAATATTCTCACCTTCAATACGGTGAGTGGCATAGCCTGCATAGGATGACTGATACGCAAGCCCGGGTACCCAGATAATATTATTACAATGACTTCGTATTTTATCGACAATCGCTTGAAAATAGATTTTCATGTTAGCGAAACAAGCGTCACCCGTACTTCCATAAGTTCCGTCCGTTCCTTTTATATTGACCGGTTCATTAGCCAATTCAAACATGATTCCGGTATTGTTCTTCAACTTTGAGTGTTGTGATACGATATCCCAGACTCTTAACAAGAACTGCTGATAAGTATCCCCTACTTCTATCCCCTGATATTTATCCGCAGGTTCCCTGTTAGGACACACACCGGGGGGACGCATCACTACATACATCCCTTTGGAAATGAAATATTCCGCCATCGGCACAAATAATTCATCCAAATATTTCCGGAAACGCGTTTCAGAGAAACGTTCATGTCCCTCATAACGCACATACGGCATAGAAGCGTCATCACTCCAATAAGGATCCAAGTGCAAACGAACAAAATTAAACTTCCAGCCCGCATTCAAAATCCCGTCCACCATACGTTTATTATAACTCAAGCAGGCCTGCACATCATAGTTTCCCCAAGCATTGTTGTTGAAGAAAGGACTGTAAGTCTGCGTAAATCCATGTAGATTTACAATCTCCCCTTCCACGTTTTTGAGATAACGACCTACTACACTTAAGAGAGGTAACGTATTATTATCTCCTGGTTCAAGATCAGGATCAACGGGTTCCACAGGTTCTTCGGGCAGTACTACTTCTTGTATCGTATTATCGGAGCAAGATGACAGTAATATAAAACCTACGAAGAAAAATACCTTTATAATTCTTTTCATTTTAATCAAAATCATTAGTGTCCCGTTAAAAATGGGACGAGTTAAACAATTAATCAAATAGCCCCGGAATCAGGGGATCATTTAGATCTTTGACATCATTGAAATTAGTCTTGTCGAACAGGTCACGCAAGTGGGTTTTGTCAGTCAATGATATGCTGAGAATTTGCAAAACTTCATAGGTTGAACGTTTCAACTTCATATCATGTTGGACAATAGCCACAAGACAGTACGTGATAATAGCCACACTGATTTGTATGCGAACAGCGTTCTCTGTTGTGCCCCAGAATTTCTTTATCTTGAGATGCTGCTTGAGCCATTTGAAGAACAGCTCGATTAACCATCTTTTCTTATAAAGATTGGCGACATCCAGTGCAGAAAGTTGTTTTGCATTCGTCAAGAAAGTGAACTCACGGTCATCCTCTTCGTCGTAATATCGGACGAGTCTGAATGAATCAGGATATTTTTTCTCGGAGAGATATCCGGTCAGTTTCACTTCCGCATCTGTCATTATGTTCTTTGGCATTCTTCGCTTCCATTTGACTGTCTTATACTTTAAGTTCGTCTTGGCTCTGACAACAAAGAAAGAGTCTGTAAGATGTATCCTATAGAGTTCTTTAAAGGAGTCATAAGCCCTGTCGAATATATAATAAGCATTTGGTTCATAATGGATTGAAGACATCGCTGTGGAATCATGCTTTGATGCAGTGGTTACAGTATAGAAGGCAGGAACTTGTGCTTCAATGTCGTATAAGACATGAGCTTTCACCCCTCCTTTCTTGCTTCGGAACTTTGCCCATGGGAATGTTGCAAGACACAACGGAATCGTTGTTGAATCAAACGCATATTTCTTTCCGGAAATGTCAAGGATGTTGGTCGTCCGCTTCTCGCAGGCTTCCTTCATCATATAGAATGCAAAGTCTTCGAAGATTCTGTAATCACGGTTCTGGTTGGCTGTCGCAAGAGTTGTCTTGGCTATCGGTTCACGACCTAAACCAAGATGATATTGCTTGGCCCTATGAGCCTCGAAAGCAACGATTAAGTCTCGCAGGCTCTCACGGTTACTCAGTTGTCCAAACATCATCGCGAGCATCTGATTCCAGCAAGTGAAATGTTTCACATATCTGTTGCCATCATACTTGCGAACATAGTTGTTGAACTGAGTCCTGTTCAGAAAAGCGGTTAATTGAGAGAATACGTATTTGTCTTGGAACATAGCAGCTATTTGTATTAGACTGCAAAGTTGCAAAATCAAGTCCGTTTCATTTCAAAAAACCGTGTAATCGGCTATATTTCAATAATTTCAAAGAACTATTTATCCACTTTTACGGGACAGTAGTGATTAGATTTAAGAATTAATAAAACCTTATTTCCGCAACACTATAATTTAATGTTTTTTAT
>CALKIW010000023.1 GCA_937995875.1 uncultured Bacteroidales bacterium
AAGATACAAGACAGAGATTTCACAAATACAATATAGGAATTTCACACATGCCATATAGGCATTTCACAAACACCATATAGGACAATGCCCACACAGGTCATGCCTGTCATTTCAACCATCAACCGGAAACAACGATATGGGAAGAAACAAATTCTCACAACAGGAAATCAAGGAAATCGGCAAGCTCCTCAGACTTAAAAATGCCGCCAACCGTGCCAAACAAAAGCTGATACGCCACGACCTGCGCGTGGATTATGAGTTCAACATCTCCGACTTCAACCTTCCCGGCAAAGCCTTTGGCGAGGAAGATCTCCACGAAGCCATACGTCGCGGAGCCATTGCCGTGCTCGACGATGCCACCATCGCCGACATGAAGGAAAAGCGCGCAAGAGACAAGGCACGTGATGAAGCCGAAAGAGAAAAAGCTGCCATTGCCGACGGCGCCACCGATTGGAAGGCTGCCATGAAAGAATGGGAAGCTTGGGAAACCGAGAAAACACAGCAGGAGGAACACAACAACAATGGCGCAAATCAAGACAACACCCACCGGCAGCCATAGTTCCGCACGTCTGCGCTACATCAAAGGCACTGTCGCGAAAGTCTGAAAGATTGGAGGCAGCGGCCCACCCGGCGAATGTTTTCCGAATATCGACCAACGAAAAAGCCATCATTGTCAGCACAGACAATGATGGCTTTTAGTTTGCTTTTATAAATAAGGTGGGTGGTGATGGATTCGAACCACCGAAGGCAAGAGCCAGCAGATTTACAGTCTGCCCCATTTGGCCACTCTGGTAACCACCCTTTGGTTTTATAAAGCGAGTGCAAAGGTATAGTCTTTGCTTGAGAACAGAGAATTTACCGTTTTTATTTCATATTTTTTAACAACTCCAAAACGGCATTTTTCGTCCGTGTTTAGACGGCAGGACACATCCCGACGCTTTTTCCGCACACCCTTTCGCCCCGCACATCCGACGGTGTCCGAGCGGTCAAACCAATCTTGACAGCGTGCGGCGGAAGAAATAATAGTAGAGCGCCGCAGCAATAGACAAGCCAACGGGACAGGCAAACCACACGCCCACCAAACCGCCATCCATCACGATACCAAACACATAGCTCAGCGGAATAGACGCCAAGAAATAGGCGACAAAGGCCACAAGCATGAGCGGTTTCACGTTTGACAAACCGCGCAACGCATTCGAGAACACACATTGCAGCCCGTCGGGAATCTGATAGATGAGCAGGGGCAAAACGGCACCGGCCACGAGAACTGTGATCTCCTCAGAGTCGGCGAAGAGCCAACCGATGTCGTAGCGGAACACCCACACGGGGATGGCCACCAACACGGACACCACAAAACACAAGTGGAAGCCCGCCCAGGCCGTAGGCATAATCTTTCCATAGTCGTGCTGACCGTGAAAAAGACTGATTCTGATGGACACCGCCGCCGATATGGCATAGTAGATTTGGAAAAACAACTGACTGATAGCGAGCACTATCTGATGCCCTGCCAGCGACGTAGCACCTATCCATCCCACAATGACGCTGCACAGCGACCACGCCCCCGACTCCATGCCCATCTGTAGGCCCAACGGCCAACCCATGCGGTTGAGCAGCAGTTGGTCGGCCCGCGTCACCCGGCTCTGTCTGAAACTCCGGGCAAAAGGCTTGTAGCGCTTGCTCCCGAAAAACACGCAGGCAATAGCGATCATCATCAGTACGCGCGAGAAAAGCGTGGCAATACCAGCCCCCAAAATACCCAGTTCGGGCATACCCAACTTACCGTAAATCAGCACCCAATTACCAAAAATGTTCACAAGGTTTCCCGACAGCAATATCCACATCGGCGTCTTGGTGTCGGTGGAGCCGTCGGCCGTTTGCTTGAACACGTTAAACCAGCAAACAAAGGGTAGCGACACTAAGTTTACAAGGTAATAGGGGCGCATATAGGGCAACAGTTCTTCGGGTTGGCCGAGCTTGTCTATAAAGAAATAGAGCACCCCGTAGATCGTCATCAAGAGCATCGCCAGCATGGTGTTGGCCGCAAGTCCGTTGCGCACCAACGCCCCGATGCGCCCCGTTTCCTCACGCCCGAAACTGTTGCCCACCAGTGGGGTTAGCCCATAGGCAAACCCCATTGCCACCAGAATGCCAAGCATGAAAATCTGCCCCACAAAGGCAGCCGCCGCCAGTTCCGACGTGGAATGGTGGCCTATCATGATGGTGTCGGCAAAAGTGAGGATAATCGTGCCTATCTGACCAATAACGATGGGAATACCCAACTTGATGAGGGGTGTATAAAAATCTCTTGACAACATGATGAATCAAAAATTGAGATGCAAAGGTACGCTTTTTTGTCTACATATCCATCAACCCCCGCTATTATCTGCCTTTCCGACCCTACAACACTTCCATGATTTCGCGCAGCGTCTCCACCTCATAGGTCACGGGGCGGGGCGGCTCAAATGCCTTGTCCCATCGCTTGAAAAACAGGGTGTCGAGGCCCGCGTTCATCGCTCCTTCGATGTCGGTGTTGTAGTTGTCGCCTATCATCAGCGTGCGCTCACGGGGCGCTCCGGACACACGAAACGCATGGTCGAAAAACTGCTTCGAGGGCTTGTTAGCACCCGCATCCTCACTGAGAATGATGGTATCGAAATAGTGGTACAATCCGCAAGCCTTCAGTTTCTTGTATTGCACCTCATGGAAACCATTGCTGCAGATGTGCATCCGGTAGCCCTTCGCCCGAAGATAGTCCATCAACTCACGTGCACCTTCCACCACACCCGGCTTTGCCGAACACAATTCCAGAAAACGGTCGCTCATGCGGCCGCAATAGTCGGCGTCGGGCCACGACGGGTCGTCGTGCTGTCCCAACGACAGCGGGCGCCTGAAACGCTCCAATATCAGGTAGTCGCGCGAAATCTCGCCCCGCGAGTATTGCGCCCACAACGCTACGTTCGTCTTCCAATAGGCATCGCGAAACGTGCAGACATCATCGAAGCGTTCGCCCAAGCGAAACTCGTCGAACAGCTCGCCCAAGGCAATGGTTGCGTTGCCGTGCGTGTCGTAAAGAGTATCGTCGAAGTCGATAAACAGGTCGGTATAGGTCTGTCTCATTTGAACTTTCCTCCCGATTTCCAGGCGTTTCCGCATTTCCCGCCTATTTCATAATAACCGTTTTTCATCATGTCGAACACAAAAGCATGCAGCTTTTCGGCGTCAATCTTCCCCTGCCCGTCGAGCACCCGCTCGTCGGCTTTCACATCCACGATTTCGCCAAGAAACCGCAGACCGTAGGGTTGTTGCTGCTCCTCCACGAGCACACACTCCAGCGTCACGGGATATTCCGACACGATGGGCGCGTCTACCTTGTCGCTTTTCACGGCATGAAGTCCCGTGCGCTCAAACTTGTCGGGCACGTTCCTGCCACTCACCATGCCGAAATAGTCGGACGCTTCCAGCGTGTCCACACCGGGAACGGCCAGCGTGAAAGCCTTCCGTCTGCGCAGATTTGCGCACGTCTGATGGTCGGCCGCAATGTTGAGCGCCACCATCTTGTAATCCACAATGCCACCCCATGCCATCATCATCTGATTCACCGTGTCGTCGTCGTTGTACGTTCCAATCATGTACACGGGCTGGGGAAACAGCCAGGGATGAATTCCTAAACTTTTCATAAACTGTTATTTTGAGGTGGAGATAATCTATAACCACCGTAGATTTACTATGTTTTGATGCAGCTGACGTCCGGCCACCTCTCGCAGCAGCGCACGGAGCAATGTTCGTCCGCCTGTGTCCGCTCACCGTGCAGGTTGGGAAACGCCGCACGACGCCCCACTGCAAGCACTGTACGACCGTGTCTTCCAAACGGCCTCAACATCCGGTAACGTCAAGTTTTCTTCACCAAAAACGGGTCACAGAAACCAGACGTTCGGGAAATCGAAATCCCGTTTTGGAGGGCAAAAACGTTCAGAAACGCCCCTTCTCTCATCGCTCGAACTACCGTTTTTTCTTCATCGAGGTGCGGATAGGCCTTAACCGGGATGCGAGGAAGCCCCAACCGCTCAGCGGATAAGGCTCAGGCGCACTGCGAATACGGCCTAACCGCACTGCCGTTAGGCCGTAACCGCAGGCCCTGTAGAAAACTCCCCGCGAGCCATTTTGCAATTAAACAGGCAATTCCCTGTCTGCTAACAACTTGCGTAAAACCCAAATTCCGAGCTTATTTCCACCGAAAGTATTTCGCGTTTGAAATACGCGAAAATAGAGAAGGGGTTTGTCAATAAAAATGACAGATTGTCGGAGCATGGCCGCAGAATGAAAAAATGCCCGCGAGAGATTGCCAACAGCTGTCTCGCGCGAGCATAGTTTTCTATTGTCCAAGAGCCTGACCGTCTATCAACAAACCTTTTCGAGCTTCTTCATTACGGAGAAAATGAAGACAAACGAAGCCAGACAGAGGGCCACGAGCACGCCCCACACCATGGTGAGCGGCACGGCTTTCCACAGATAAGCAGGGATCTGCACGAGGAAGTTGCCAATGGCTGTGGCACCAAACCAGCATCCCATCATCAGACCCTGATATTTGGCGGGAGCCACCTTGCTCACAAAGCTGATACCCATTGGCGACAGCATGAGTTCGGCAAAAGTCAGCACCAAATAGGTGGAAACCAGCCACATGGGCGATACACGCTGCTCATCGGTGAGCGTGTAGCTCAACCCCACAGAGGCGGCAATCATCACCACGAAACCCAATCCGGCCACAAGCATACCGTAACCAATCTTGCGGGGAGCAGAAGGCTCCTTGCCGCGTGAGGCCAACCATCCGAAAAGCGCCATGCTCAACGGGGTGAGAGCCACCACAAAAGACGGGTTGAACTGCTGGAAGATGGGGGCAGAAACCTCCACAACCTCTCCGCTGCTCATCAGTGCGCTGTACTTATAAACCAAGAAAGCCAGAGAGGCGAGTATCACCAAGACGGAGATATTCCGGCCTTTCTTGGTCTTGCTCTGGAAGAAAGCCACAACCGCATAGATGATAAAGATACCGGCCACCATATTAGTCACGTCGAACAGCATGGCAATAAGCCCGGTAGCACTGGTCTGGGTGAAGTCGCGCGCGAAGAAGGTCAGCGTCAATCCGTTCTGATGGAAGGCCATCCAGAAGAAGATTACGACGGCAAACACCAAGAACAAAGCTACGAGGCGGCTCTTGGTATCGGCCTTTTCCTCAGGCGTCTCCACGTGTTTCTCCTCATTTTTCTCCTCCACATTCACCGTCTTCGACTTAGACGAGGTCTCGATGTGGGCAAACGTGTAATGGAAAACGTGGTAGATGGCCATCGAAACCACCAGCGACACGCAGGCCACGCCAAAAGCATAGTGATAGGCCACCTGCTCGGTCACACCGAAAGTATCTTGTGCCCAGTGCATCAGTTTGAGGGCGGCGGTAGGAGCAAACAAGGCTCCGATATTGATAGCCATATAGAAAATGGAGAAGCCGTTGTCTCGCTGACCGGCCAGTTCAGGCGTGTCGTAGAGTTTTCCGACCATCACTTGGAGGTTGCCTTTGAACAGACTCGTACCAATACTGATCATCAGCAGGGCGGCAATCATGATTACGACGGCCGGTGTGCCTGCTCCGGCGGGAATAGCCATGAGCAGATAGCCCAAGAACATCACGATGATACCGATGGTTACGCAGCGGCCAAAGCCAATCTTGTCGGCCACAGCTCCACCCACGATGGGGAGGAAATAGACCAACATCAGGAACGTGGAGAACACGGTGCCCGTCAGTCCTTCTCCCCAGCCGAAGTTGGCTTGGAGAAAGAGGGCAAAGATGGCCAACATGGTGTAGTAGCCAAATCGCTCACCGGTGTTGGCGAGGGCTAAGGCAAAGAGGCCTTTGGGTTGATTTTGAAACATATTGATTTATTGGTTTATTGGTTTATGATTCTGTGTTGAACAGTCTATCTTTTTTTGTTGATTCGTTTATAATTTCACGTTGGACATTCGTGAATGCTGTGGCAACCGGCTATTTCCCTTTCGACCTTCTATAACGTGTCAGGTCGAAAAGATAGCCCAGTTTCACGGTGATGGTGTTGAAATTGCTCGACCCGAAAAAGTCGCGTTTGGTGTCGCCATAGATGCTTCCCAAACCGTAATAGTAGCGAGCTTCGAGCAGGAAACGCCCCACCTTGGGAAGCGTGTATTCCACGCCAATTCCGGCCGTAATGCCATAGTCGAACTTGTTTTCTACGGCCATCGTGTCCTGCGCCACGATGGTGTTAACGCGGTCGGCCATGTTTTTGCTGTTCCAGTCAAAATTCGTCTTGGTGCTCTCGCTCAAATAGCAGCCAAACTGCGGACCGGCATTCACGAAGAAGTTCACGCCCTTGTCTTCTCTTCCCCATGCCAAATGGGCCATGAACGGCACCTGAACGTAGTTGATGGTGCGGCTGTATTCCTCAGGCTGCCCCGTTGTGCCGTTGATGACGGGCTGGTCGTTCACATCGCGGATGTCTTCGTTCCACCCCATCTGTCCGTAATTCACCTCGACGGCCACCGAAGCGATGGTGGAAAAATATTTCTCCACCGTGTAGCGCATGGACAGACCGCCCGTAATGCCACCCTTCATTTTCTGTGACACCTTAGGAGTGAAGCTGACGGTAGACAGATTATATCCACCGCTGACACCTACGGAGAATGTGTTGCGGTGTTCGCCAATCTGAGCCTTGACGCACATCGGCATCATCAACATTAGTGCGAAGAAAAAATGTTTTGTCATAAACTAATAAGCGATAGATTCGATACGGTCGCCGGGGGCAAAATGGATGAGTTGGAAAAATTCGTTCTGCATACCGGCAGAGCCCACCTGCACAAACTTCAGTGGGGTCTGCAAAGGTGTGTAAACGTTTTGGTCTTTCGTGCCCTTGAAACTCTTGCCGTATTTGTGGAGGCCCCGCAGGAAGAACTGCGCATGGTCGTAACCGGTGATGGCAAAGCGGGGCAGCGCATATTGCATATCCTGACGGAACCACCGACGGAAGTTTTGCTCCATGCGTTGCGTCTTGGGATCCAGCGGGTTGTGGTAGAAATAAGTGGGAATATACGTATCGAAGCGATGGAATTTGTCCAAGTTATATTCTGTGTACATCAGCCACTCGGTGTAGCCGTAGAGCGAAATGCGCAGGGAAGGACGGTTGTTTTGCAGGCTTTCGAGCTTGGCGAGGGCGACGTTCAACTCCGGCGAACGCCCCGTATTCAGAATAACCACATTGGGTTTGTTGTCTCGGAAAGCCTTGCCAAACATCGCTTCGCTGCTGTTCAGATTGGTGATGCTGTAGTCGATGCGCTTGTTGGCCAATCGGTTGCGCAGGGCAAAGGTGAAGATGCCCTTCTTCGAGGTGGAGTCGTTGCAGTCGATAAGCACGGGGTGGGCATTGGGAAACCGCTGAAGAAAAGCCTCAATGGCATTGTTGTTCATCTTGTCGGGAGACTCCCAAACTTGGAAAATCTGGGGATAGCGGGCCACGTCGTCCCCATTGATGGAGAAGGGAATGACCATCTTGATGTTGCGGGCCTTGCAAAATTCGGCCAGCGCGTGAACCTGATGGCTGTAAAGCGGGCCGAAGATAATGTCACACTGGCCGGCCGCCGGGTCTTTGGTGAACTGGCTAATATCGGCATCTATGTTCACGTTCCAAGCGTGGACGTCGGTCGAGATGCCTGCGGCCGTAAGGTCTTCGAGTGCCAAAAGGAAGCCCCGATAGTATTCCACCATGCGGTGCCCATCGCCGTCTACATCGTGCAAAGGCAGCATAACGCCCACTTTGATGGGGTGGCTTCCCGGCGCGGCCTGAGGCTTATTTGCCTGTGCAACGGTCTGTTGCACGGTTCCTCCCTTGTGGAAAGGAATGAAAATATAGTCGCCCTTCTTCAATTCGTAACCCTCTGTCTTCATTTCGGGGTTGGCGTCCATCAGTTCCGGCATGGTGATGCCGTATTTCTTAGCGATGCCGAAGATGGTATCTTTCTTCTTCACCTTGTACATATCCTGCCATTTGTTCACCTGCGCCGATACGCCAGTGGCGAAACAAAAAGCAATGGCTATCCATAAATATCTTAGTTTTTTTCTCATATTTTCATGTATACAAAATGCTACAATAGTGCAAAATTACAAAAGTTCGGCGTAATAATCGCCAAAAATCAAAAGAATAACGCGTTTGATAATTCATAATTCTTAATTCATAATTCATAATTTGGCTAACGCGATTGTAATTCACAATTAGTGCTATGGTGTTTAATTATTCACTCCTCACTCTTCGTTCTTCACTTTAATTTATATTCTTCATTCTTCACTCTTCGTTCTTCACTTTAATTTATATTCTTCGTTCTTCACTCTTATTTCTTCTCTCCTAATTCATAGCTTATATAACTTTTAACTCCTGCGGCACAACTTTTTCATGCGAAAATTGTTATCTTTGCAAAACGAAAATTTTGCCAAATGAAAACAAAACCCTATATCATTCTCGCACTCCTACTGCTGTTGGCAATAACGGCAAAGGCACAGGGCGAGTTTCCAACCATATCTCCATCGGCCACCTATACAGACTCCGACGGAAACGAACAAACCGAAACGGCCATATCGGAGTCGGCTCCGCTCACCGTGAACTTCAAGGCCAATGCCGAAAACACGGCAGGATGGACAGCGCACTACGAATGGCATTTCTACAAGGAAGGTAACCGAGACCAAGTGTATCTCAAGCGATACGAGGAGAACACCAGCCTTACTTTTGTCGAGGCCGGAGCACATTATATAGAATTGTGGGCGATTTTCACACAGGGAACCGACAGCGTGGCCTACACCGATGTGTATTGGAAATCGGAAGGTTCGCCCCTCTCCGTTTCCATTTCAGAGAGCAAACTTGAAATGCCCAACGCCTTCTCGCCCAACGGCGATGGCATCAACGACATCTACAAAGCTAAGGAAGGCTACCAGAGTTTGGTGGAATTTAAAGCCACTATCTTCAATAGGTGGGGACAGAAACTCTATTCGTGGGACGACCCCGCAGGCGGATGGGACGGCAAATACAAAGGCAAAGACGTGAAACAAGGTGTGTATTTTGTTCTTGTCAAGGCCAAAGGGGCCGACGGTCGGAAGTTCAACATCAAGCGAGACGTAAACTTATTGAGAGGCTATACGGAGGGCAGCAGTCTCCCGTAACACCTCACAGAGTCGCGGAAAAAGGCTTTAGTCGGATCGGTCAGACCAGTCTGGCCTGCCCTAAGAAATCCGACCGGTCCGCCCAAAACCAACAAACACAACACAACATGGCTTCAAAAGATAAGCATCAGAATAACAATCCACAAGACACCATATCACTACGCCGCACGAACAAGACCGGAAACAGCCCGGCATCCACGCCCTCACAAGGGCCGGGAGAAGATGCGTCGTGGATTGATGTGTACGGCGCCCGTGTGCATAACCTGAAGAATATCGACGTGAAGATTCCCCGAAACTCGCTCACGGTGATCACCGGACTGTCGGGATCGGGCAAGTCGTCGCTGGCCTTCGACACCATTTTTGCCGAAGGACAACGCCGATACATCGAAACTTTCTCGGCTTATGCCCGCAACTTCTTAGGCAATATTGAGCGCCCCGACGTGGACAAGATTACGGGATTAAGTCCTGTAATCAGCATCGAACAGAAGACCACCAACAAGAATCCACGCTCTACGGTGGGCACGACAACCGAGATTTACGACTACCTCAGGCTGCTCTACGCCCGCGCCGGAACGGCCTACAGCTACATGAGCGGTGAAAAGATGGTGAAATACACTGAGGAGAAAGTCATCGAGATGATTCTCTCAGACTACGACGGCCATGCCATCTATATCCTCGCACCACTCGTTCGGCAGCGCAAGGGGCACTATCGCGAATTGTTCGACAGTATGCGCCGCAAAGGATACCTCTATGTCCGTGTGGACGGTGAGATACAGGAAATCACACGAGGCATGAAGGTGGACCGCTATAAAAACCACAACATCGAGGTGATTATAGACAAACTGAAGGTGCAGGGCAAGGACGAGGAACGACTGAAACGCAGCGTCGAAGTGGCCATGAGGCAGGGAGATGGGGTCATCATGATTATGGACAAGGAAACGGGTGAGGCCCGCAACTTCTCCAAACGGCTCATGGACCCCGTGACGGGCATCTCATACGGAGAGCCGGCACCCAACATTTTTTCGTTCAACTCGCCCGAAGGCGCGTGCCCCCGCTGCAAAGGACTGGGCTATGTGAGCGAAATCGACATCAAGAAGGTAATCCCCGATCAGGAACTAAGCATCCGAAAGGGAGCCATCGCACCGCTCGGACGGTATAAGAATCAAATGATTTTCTGGCAGATTGAGGCCATTCTGAAGAAGTATGAATGTGACCTCAACACGCCGTTCAAGGATATTCCGCAGGACGCTGTGGACGAAATCATGAACGGAACACTCGAAAATGTGCGCATCGACAAGGACGTGGTGCACACGTCGAGCGACTACTTCGTGGCATTCGACGGGGTGGTGAAATACCTGCGCATGGTGATGGAGACCGACGATTCGACGACCAGTCAGAAATGGGCATCACAGTTTTTGGCCGATGCCGTGTGTCCCGAATGTAAGGGATTGAGGCTCAAACGCGAATCGCTGTCGTACAAAATGTGGGACAAGAACATTTCGGAGGTGTCTAATCTCGACATGAGCGACCTCATGGAATGGCTCGACCACGTGGAGGAACACCTCGACAACCAACAGCAAATCATTGCGCACGAGATTGTGAAAGAGCTGCGCACGCGTGTGAATTTCCTGTTGCAGGTGGGGTTGGACTACCTCGCTCTCAGTCGCCAATCGAGTTCGTTGTCGGGCGGCGAGAGCCAGCGCATCCGACTGGCTACACAGATTGGCTCGCAGTTGGTCAATGTGTTGTACATCCTCGACGAGCCAAGCATCGGACTGCATCAGCGCGACAACCAACGGCTCATCAACTCATTGAAAGAGCTACGCGATCTTGGGAACACGGTCATCGTTGTGGAACACGACGAAGACATGATGCGCGCTGCAGACTGGATTATCGACATCGGGCCGCGAGCCGGCCGCAAAGGCGGTGAGGTGGTGTTTCAAGGCACGCCCGACGAAATGCTCAAGACACAGACCATCACGGCGCAATACCTCAACGGTGAGCGCAAAATAGAAATTCCCGAACACCGCAGGAAAGGCAACGGAAAGTCTATCAAAATCATCGGGGCACACGGCAACAACCTCAAGAACATCGACGTGGAGTTCCCGTTGGGCAGCCTCATCGTGGTGACGGGCGTGTCGGGATCGGGCAAATCGACACTCGTCAATGAAACCCTGCAACCCATCCTCTCACAGCATTTCTACAAATCGTTGAAGAAACCCATGCCCTACGAGAAGATAGAAGGCATCGACAACATTGACAAGGTGGTGAATGTGGACCAAAGTCCCATCGGCCGCACGCCACGTTCCAACCCTGCCACCTACACGGGGGTGTTCAGCGACATCCGCAATCTCTACGTCAATCTGCCGGAAGCCAAGATTCGGGGCTACAAACCCGGCCGCTTCTCGTTCAACGTGAAGGGCGGCCGATGCGAAGCCTGCGGCGGTAACGGCTACAAGACCATAGAGATGAACTTCCTGCCCAACGTCATGGTGCCCTGCGAAGTGTGTCACGGCAAGCGTTACAACCGAGAGACCTTGGAGGTGCGCTTCAAGGGAAAGTCGATCGCCGACGTGCTCGACATGACCATCAATCAGGCGGTGGAGTTCTTCGAAAACGTGCCGACCATCCTACCAAAAATCAAAACTTTACAAGATGTTGGACTGGGTTATATTAAGCTCGGACAGAGTTCCACCACGTTGTCGGGCGGTGAGAGTCAGCGCGTGAAACTGGCCACCGAACTCGCCAAGCGCGACACGGGCAAGACACTCTACATCCTCGACGAGCCCACCACCGGCCTGCACTTCGAGGACATACGCATCCTGATGAATGTGTTGCAGCAACTTGTGCATCGCGGCAACACGGTAATCATCATCGAACACAACCTCGACGTGATTCGTCTGGCCGACTATATCATCGACATCGGACCCGAAGGTGGACGGAACGGCGGCAAAGTGCTCACCACCGGCACACCCGAACAGATTGCCAAAAGCAAAAAAGGATTCACGCCGAAGTATATATAAATGGTGTCACCAATGGCCGACGCTTCAGACTTTTTCGGCATACCGTTCACGCCTATGATATATAGGTAGCGTCCTGAAACTACCGTCGTTCGTGCCTTTTCACCACTAACAACAACCTTCCCGTTTCCGTCAATGGGGAAACGGAACATGACACAAATATATGATGCATAAAACCATCTTCCTTGTCCTCGCAACAGCACTTCTTGCCGTTGCTCCGATTCACGCTCAAAACAATTATAACGCGCTGCGCGACAGTTTGGCCAAGGCCAATGACGCCCTCTCCTATCATCCCGATTCCATCGACCTGCGACTGCGGAAGGCAGCTTGGAACATGGAGCTGGAACAATGGCAGTATGCTAAAGACGAATACGACAGGGTGCTCAATCAACAGCCTCAGAACATCGCGGCGCTGTATTACCGCGCTTATGCCAACACACAGCTGCACCGATACAACTTTGCCCGCGCTGACTATCAGCGTTTGTTGGAGGTTGTTCCCGGCAACTTCGAGGCACAGTTGGGACTGGCGTTGCTCAACCAAAAGGACAAACACCACACCGAAGCCCTCGACGGCATCAACCGGCTGGTCACCGTTCATCCCGACTCGGCCATCGCATGGGCTGCCCGTGCCGGCATAGAGGAAGAACTGGGTATGCTCGAACTGGCCGAATACGACTACTCCAAAGCCATCAGTCTTGCTCCCCGCAACGCGGAATTTCTCCTCGCCCGTGCCGACATCCGCATCCGATTGGCTCAATTCGACAAAGCCAAACAAGACCTCGACACCATCGTACGACTGGGCACGCCTCGTCTGGCACTGAAAGAATGGTACGAAAAATGCAAATAGGGAACGCTCAATATAAATAGCAAGGCGACTCTACCAAGCCTTCAGATTGGCCGCAGCTTCCACCCTACGCTCTGTGCTGTCGGGCAGAGCGGGAAAGAAATCCATTCCCGTGATGCGTTCCACGTCATCAACCGTGTTCATATATTCACTCTTGGAACGCCGCCCACCCTCATTCTTGAAAACAAATCCAATGGCTTTCGGCGTGCCTTTCATACAGAGTATCACCTTGAAAAAACCCGTAGGCACGGTGATGCGACGCTGCCGGCCAATCTTCTTTTGGGATGTTTTCGACACTATCGGGCCACACACAATATAAATCTCGCCATACCGCCGGGCCCAGTCGCGGCATTGCATTTCCAGATTGTTCCAGTCGCCGGCATTGAGACTGTGCAGTTGCGGACAAATATTGGTC
>CALKIW010000024.1 GCA_937995875.1 uncultured Bacteroidales bacterium
AGCCTGATCGAACATTCCCGCAGCCTTTAATCGGTCTTTGAAAACAGAGAAATTGAAAGGTCTCAACACGCCTTTATATTTCTCCATTTCATCATAATCGGGGTAGGATTGAAACTGTCCGGTCTCGTGACTGATGATTGGAATTGTCGCGTTGTCGCAGGCAGCGTCGAAGTTGAGCAGCGTATTGGGATAGAAATGGTTGATCATACCACCGTCGTATGCATCCGCATAAGAGAAGGATCCGCGTGTATGGGTGTTGTAATCTCCCCATCGTTCACCGCCGATTCTGCACGTTGTGAAGTAGTCCATCCCCTCTTTGATGCCTTCATAACCGAGAAAACAATTCGAGCCAAAAGTATAGAGAATGTGAGGTGCAATCTTTCGGAAATCATCCGTGAATTGCTTCATGAGTGAGATGGAGCCCCAAAGCTCGTTGCCTAAAGCCATCATCACAAAGCTGGGATGGTGCCCGTAGGTCTTGAGAATGTTGGTTCCTTCTTGATGTAGAAACTTGATCAAGGTGGTGTCTTTATCGTCGAAACTTCCCCAGAAAGGCAATTCCGGTTGGAGATAAAGCCCCAGAGAGTCGGCTGCAAGAAAAGCTGCCTCCGGCGGACACCATGAATGGAAGCGCACATGGTTGATGCCGTATGCCCGACAGGTGCCAAAATACCACAGCCACGAATCCAAATCCATTGGACAGTAGGCCGTCATCGGCCAAACGCAGGCATCGTTCTTTCCCCTCAGAAATATGCGATGCCCGTTGGCGTAGAAGTGATGCCGGTCGGCGTGAAAGTCTTTGAAACAGGGCTTAACGCTCACAGCTTGCTTGTTATAGGTCTGTGGCGACAAGCTAAGGAACATTTTCCCGATGATTCCGTTCCAGTTTGTCTGGGTGTCTTCGGTGTAGGCATGGGACGAAGCGTATAGCTGCGTGGGAACGCCCGAACTGTTGTCTACGATGATGGTGAGCTGGTGGGTGCCCGGCTTGAGGCTCCCCAAATTGTAAACCTGCGGTGTGGAGATGTTGTTGCGGTAGCCCATGTATTGGCCGTCTATCCACACTTTCGCCGGTTTGGTGCGTTCAAGATGAAGAAATATGTTTTTTCGCTTCCACTGTTTGGGAATGCGGATTTCTCTGCTGTAGCGTGCCTGTCCTGCGTAGGTGTACTGTCTTCCCAGATGTGTGGTCTCCCGGCGGTCTTCGTTCGGAACTCCTTTCCCGTTCTCGTCTAAGGAGCCGGGCAGCCTCACCGGCCCTTCCAGATGGTCGTTCAGCTCCATGCCTATGGCCTTGAACTGCCAAATTCCTGCCAAATCGATGTGATCGGTGTCCTTGCCCATCATTGGACAGGACATCAACACGATAGCTGATAGAAGGATGAAGCTTCTGAATTTCATGTCACAATAATTTTCTGTCTTGTCATTTCACACTGTTCACGCATCTGTCTTGCGTATGGTTTTCAGCTGGTTGCTGATATCATTCATCTTGCTCTTGGTAAGCGGATACACAACCATGATGACAATCATCAGCGCGGCGATGGCTGCGGGAATCCAGCTCATGGTGAGTTTCATGCCCAAAATAGCGTTTGCGGTCTGCTCAGGAGCATTGGGCACAAGGCCAAACGCCGCAAACAACCACAGCACGGCACTGCCCGCGATGGCTCCGCCGAACTTCTGGGCCATTGAGCCGGAGGAGAATATCAATCCCGTTGATGATGAGCCGTCCTTCACGGTGGCATAATCGGCAACGTCGGCATACATGCTCCATATCAGCGGAGAGATGATGCCCGTACATACGGAAATCAATATCTGCAACACCAGCATGGCTATCAATCCACCGTTATTGAGCGGCAGATAGAAGAAAATGATGCTCAGCACGGCCATGCTGAGACAGGCACCGGCAAAGGTGAGCCGCTTGCCCAACCTGCGACTGATGGGCACGGCAGCGACAACGCCTACCATGTTGCAAATCTCGCCGATGGAAAGGAAGATGCCCGCAAAGAACAGAAAGCTGAAAATGCCTAAGTCTATATGGGCGCTTTCGCCAATATAATATTTGAAATAGTAGGCTACGGTGGCACCCCTGACGGTGTTGAACAGGTTGGAGCAGAGGGCTGCGGCGGTGAGCAGCCACCAAGGGGCGTTCTTCAGCAAAGACGAGAGGTCGGAGCCGAGCGGTGTGGCTTCTACCTTTACGTGTTCCTTCGTGAGTCTGAAACAGAGGAGGAAGAGCATGAAGCAGAAAATAGCGATAACCACCATCGCATATTGCCACGAACTGGTCACCGTGTTGCCGCGAGCCTCAAAGAATCGGCACAATGGCTCCCATGAGTACAATGCGACGAAACTGCCGGCGTAGGCAAAGAACATTCTAAAACTGGAGAACACCGTTTTCTCGTCGGAATCGTTGGTAACCACGCCGAGCATGGAGCCGTAGGGCACGTTGATGCCGGTATAGACGGTCATCATCAGAATATAGGTGACGTAGGCCCATATCAGCTTGCCCGTCTCTCCCATGTCGGGTGTCGTGAACAACAGAATGCCGGCAATGGCAAATGGGGCGGCGAAAAACAACAGGTAGGGTCTGTATTTGCCCCATCTCGTCTGTGTTCTGTCGGCAATAATGCCCATCATGGGGTCGGAAACGGTGTCCCATATACGTGTCACCAGCATCAGGGTGGCCGTGGCACCCAGTGAGAGTCCGAAGATGTCGCTGTAGAAAATGGGCAGATAGTAGGAAAATATCTTCCAAAACATACTGGACGACATGTCTCCCAGACCGTAGCCCACCTTTTCTATGAATTTTGCTTTTGCCATAGTTTCTTTCTATTCTGTTTGATTGGCGCGTCTCCATGTCGGCGCCACCTTATTCTGTTTTTAGTATTCTTCTTCTATTTTTTAATCAATGCCTTGATGAGTTCAACACTTGTTCAACGTGCATTTCATGCTCGTTTCGGTCTTCTCTCAACTCCTTGAAGTGTAAAAAATGATTACCGTTTTTCGGCCATTATTTTTGAAGCAACCAGCGCAAAAAGGGCTATGTTTCCGCCCTCATTGTCCCCTCGCTCAACCCGAAAGTGGGCCGGTTTGTATGTTCTGTATTCCGTCCTATCATGGCGAAGCCTTAACGGCAATCCGGTTAAGCCCCAACGGCCATGCCACTAAGCCCTATCGGCACTGCGGTTAAGCCTTTGTTGCACTGCCGTTCGATATGCAATCGCGGGCGACCAAATAGGGGACGAAAAGTCTTTGTTTCAAAACTTGCTGATAATCAACAAACTACATTTTCTCGAAATTTTGGCGAATTTCGACCGAAAGTAGTTTCGTTTTTGAATACGCGAAGCATTCTGACCCTTTTGTAAACATATTTGCGGGAAACGTGCGAGGGCGAGGCTTCATCCTTGCATAACGTCGGGCTGCCAGCTATTTTATTTTCCTGATGTCTTTCACAAACAACGTCTTCTTCAGCTTGGCAAACTTTCGGAAGTCCCGTTCGGTGGGGTGTCCGGGGGCCGACATATAAACCTCTTTGGGAGTATCCCAAGCATTGCGCCACCAGAGCGTATAGCTGATGGGAAAATCCTTTACCGCCTCCCAGAAAACTTGCGTAAACCAGTTGGGGTCGGGCAGCCGTTGGGAACCGGTTTCGGTCAGTGCGATCAGTTTGCCATGCTCCTTTCCGATGCGGGTAAGCTCCGTAAGGTCGTGCCTCACGCTGGCCGTGTATTTGTCGTTGTTGTGGTCAAAGTCGTAGATGTCTATGCCCAAGAGGTCCACATATTCGTCGCCGGGATAGTGTTCCATATAGTCTTTATAACCTGTGTTGGGAGAATACGACCACACCAGATGGTCACACCCGTGCTCTTTGGTCAGTTTTTCATAGGTGTAGACAAACAGTTGCTTGAACTGTTCGGGTGAGGTGTCTTTCGTTCCCCACCAAAACCAGCCGCCGCTCATCTCGTGCCAGGGGCGGAAAATGACGGGCACTTTCTTTCCGTCGGGAGTTTTGAGCGAGTTGAGGAAGGTGCCCATCATGTCCAGCCACTTTGCAAACTTCTCATATTGCGCACCCCCTTCTAACACCGCTTTCACCGCGTTTCCGGAGGGATCCCATGCGCTTTCGCCGGTGGCGGGATTGAACGGGTGCCAACTTATGGTCGATATTCCACCGCGCAGATGCTGGTCTACGATTTCTTCTCTGATGCGTGCAAAGGGCACTCTGTCGATGCTGGTCTCCCGTCCGAGTTCCAGTCCGCCCAGTTCAAAGCCCATCACGGCCGGATAGTCGCCGCAGACCTCTTTTACGTCAGACCGTCCCTTCTCCCATTTCCAATTCATTCCGTACACGGGGTCGTCCTGATGGCCAACCATCATGCCCTTCTTCTGAATAGCTTTCAAGCGTTGGATGAGTTCTTGTGCTGCGGTCTGCGGCTCTGCTGCCGATGCTCCCGTGCATACCATGAGAGACATTATAAGATAAAATATGTGCTTCATATCTATAGTATAGTTAGTGTGGTTTTGATGAAATACTTGTCGAGGTGGCTCCTGCCCAACTTTTCCGGCCGGCTGTCATGGGCTTGGCACGATGCCTTTGCTGTTGTTTCAGAGCGAGTTGTTTATTCGGCTGTGCCCAACTGCTGCCGTGTCCATGCCAGCCATTCGTCCCATTGCTCCTGATACCAGAAGTGAGCCGTCATCGGATATACGCTCAAGGTTTTGGGTCCGGGATAGATGTTGTATAAGCCGTAGGAGGATGTAGGTGGTACGACCTCATCGTTGTAGCCAAACGAAAACCATGCGGGAACATTGATGCGACGTGCAAAATTCACGCCGTCATAATATCTGGCACCCTCTATTTTCTTGGCATCGACCTTGTCTTTCTTGTAGAAATAGTGGGGCCACCCGCCGGCCACGCCCTTCAGTTCGGATTCGTAGTCGCACATGGCGTCGTGTACTACACCGATGAACGTTACCCGCTTATCGAGCGCGGCGGTTGCCAGCGAGAGGAAACCTCCCTGACTCGATCCGGTCACTCCCAGTGTGTTGTGGTCCCATTCGGGTAGGGTGGCGATGAAATCAACCGCCCTCACGGCTCCCGTGACAACGCGTTTGTAGTAGTTGCGGTAAGGATCGTCGAGATTAGTTTCCCAATATCCGTTGAGTGCGCCGTGCTGCAGATTGTCGTATATGCCCTGTTCCATCGTGACGGGAATGCCATGTATGCCAATCTCCAATACGATGGCTTTGCCGGGAGCGGTATAGGTGTCGCCGGCATAGGGGCGCACGCCGGCTCCGGGAACGCGGAGCAGTGCAGGATATTTGCCCGGAGTGGTGGGCACACTCAATATGCCGTACATACGGCTGTCATAGCTTTCGTTGATGTAGCTTACCTCGTACACGTTTGCGTCCTTGGTGCTACGTTCGGGCAACAGCCTTCGGGTGGGGGCCAAGTCTTGCTTTCTCGCTTCTTCTAAGGCCTTGCTCCAGAATGCGTCGAAGTCTGATGGGCATTGCGCTGCCGGAACGATTTTATCGGGCGAAAACCCTACGGTGCTTCTGCCTTCATAGGTTTTGCCATTGACTTTTGCCGTAACTTTCAGGGTATAAAATCCCGGAGCGTTGAGCTTTCCTTCCCATTTCATGGTGCCGTCTTTCAGTGTGGCGGTCTTTTTGTTGCCGGTGTACAGCACGGGACCATATTCATAGTCGATGATTGCTTGTTTGAGCGGCACGCCGGATTGCAGGACAGAGACGCTGTACTTTGCCGTTTCTCCGACCTGATAGGTCCAATCGGCATGGTCGGGCTGCACCATGACAACGATGTTGCTGCCCTGAATCTGCGCACAGAGTGATAGTGCGCAACAAAGATTAAGGAGGATGAGCGATAGTTTCTTAATCATAACATGGAATATAATGTGAACATTACTTCACTCGGAAGTGATAGATGAGGCTTTGATGCCTGCAGATTGTTTAGGTGTGTTGCAAAGATAAGTTTTATAATCGGAAAACGATGGTATTATTTTGATAATTGCATACACTATGATGTAAAATGTAGAAGGTCGGTGGTTGTGGGTCAGTGTTGGCGCAATGCCAATCTGTAGCGACTGCCATTCAATTTTCAGCGCGGATAAATCAGAATCTCGCCATGTCCCCGTTGGTTGAAAACCGTATCCCCGCCAGTTGAAAACCGTGTCCCCGCCGGTTGAAAATCGTGTCCCCGTTGGTTGATATTGATTTGAGGAATAGCCCGTTCTTGACAGAATAGTATCATAAAATGTAAAAAAAGATATACTTTTTTGGTAAAAATAAGGTTATCTTTGTAACTAACTATTCAACTACCTTTACAAACTCATAAAACAGATATTATGTTTAAAAGATTATTTCTATTATTCCTGACCTTGTCTTTGTTTTCATTTAATGCCGATGGCAAGGTAAGGCTTCCCGGAGTTATCGGCAACGGCATGATACTCCAGCAGCAGTCTGAGGCAAGACTGTGGGGATGGAGTAAGCCGGGTTATAGCGTGGAAGTCAAGGCTTCATGGCTCACGGAAAGTTATACGACAAAAGTCGGAAAAGATGGGAAATGGTTGGTGAAAATCAAGACTCCCGCAGCTGGTTACACCCCGCTTTCCATCACATTCACCGATAACGACAGGGAGAACGTTGTTGTTTCCGATGTGCTTTCCGGAGAAGTGTGGGTGTGTGCAGGCCAAAGCAACATGGAGATGCCCATTCAGGGCTTCTGGGCTTGTCCGGTGGAGGGCAGCAATGAAGTCATTGTTGAGGCCAACAGATATAAGGGCATTCGTTATGTCAAGATTCCGAGCGTCATGCGAATGACGCCTCAGGACGATGCCCAATGTGAGTGGAGGAAGGCCGATACGGGCAATGTGGCCGACTGCAGTGCCGTTGGTTACTTCTTCGCGCGTGCCCTCAACCGGTCGCTGGACATTCCTGTGGGACTGATACTCGCGAACAAAGGCGGTACGCGTGTGGAAAGCTGGCTCGATGAAGCCAATTTGAAGAAATACACTCAAGAGCCGTTGGACTCGGCGGATATTGTGAAAAAGTTTTCGGCAGACTACCATCGCCCATTGGTATGGGGCAACGGAACTTTCAATCCCATTATCAATTATTCTATCAAGGGCATCCTCTTTTATCAAGGATGCTCGAATGTCGGCGACCCCGAAGGACAATACACGTCGCGCCTGAAACTCCTTGTGGAGCAGTGGCGGAGAGATTTCCGTCAGGGCGATTTTCCCTTTTACTTCGTACAGATAGCTCCATTTGTGGCAGGAGACAGGGACGGCGACTGGAACACGCGGCTCCGCCAACAGCAGCTGGAGGCTTCGGGTGTCATTCCCAATAGCGGTATCGTGTGTACGCAAGACCTCGTCTATCCCTATGAAGTAGACCAGATTCATCCAAGCCAAAAGCGACAGGTGGGCGAAAGGCTGGCCTATCTTGCCCTCAATCAGCAGTACGGCTATCCGAATTTACCCTGTTTGAGTCCTTCCTATAAGAGCATGAGGGTGGAGGGAAACACCTGCTACATCGAGCTGAACGACACTTATCACAGCATGAACAGGATGCAGGGCATCGAAGGCTTCGAGTTGGCGGGAGAAGACCGGGTGTTCCATCCCGCTACGGCTATATGGAATTTTGACCAAGGTGTGGTGCTGAAGAGTGCGGAAGTGCAGAAGCCTGTAGCCGCGAGATATTGTTGGCGCAACTTTCAGATGGGCAATTTTGCCAATGCGGCAGGGCTTCCGCTGTTCCCCTTTCGCACGGACAAGTGGTAACAATCGCGTGAAAATATACAATGAACTGCGTGAAAATCTACAATGAATCGCGTGAAAATATACAATGAACTGCGTGAAAATCTACAATGAATCGCGTGAAAATATACAATAACCCTATAAACAATAATCATCAATGAAGAAACCTTTTTATATCATTTTGGCCTTTCTCGCATTGTCCTTACAGAGTATGGCCGAGCGGATCACCATCCAATCGAAGACCATTTCGCTGATTATCAATGCTGAAAATGGGCACGAGCCCGAATTCGTTTACTTTGGTCCGAGTCTTGTTCCTACAAGTGACCTCCAGTCTCCGCGTTCGGGTCGGATGGGCCTTTATCCGGCTTACGGGCTCAATGCGCCTGCCGAAGCAGCTTTCGCCATGCGCCATACCGACGGCAATATGTCTACCGCGCTCTACGTGACAGGCCACAGCACTAAGGCCGAAGACAAGGCTACTGTCACCACCATACGACTCAAGGACCCTGTGTACAACCTTTTGGTCAATTTGAACTACCGGGCTTACAGGGATGTGGACATGATAGAGACGTGGACCGAAATCATCAACAACGAACGTGGAACGGTGACCCTCACCCAGTTTGCATCGGGCATGCTCCCCATCCGACGCGGCGACGTGTGGGTTTCGCATCTTGGCGGATCGTGGGGCAACGAGGGAATCTTGGTTGAGGAGCCACTGCTCTCCGGACAGAAGATTATCAAAAACAAAGACGGAGTGCGCAACAGCCACACCGACCACGCCGAGCTGATGTTCTCACTCGACGGCAAAGGCAGGGAGAATAACGGTAATGTGATCGGCGCAGCCCTCTGTTATAGCGGAAACTACAAGCTGAAGGTGGAGACCGACGACTCGGAATACCACTATTTCTATGCCGGAATCAACGAGGAAAACTCGGAATATCATCTGAAGAAAGGCGAGACTTTTGTCACCCCCTCCCTGGCTTTCACCTATTCTTCGGAGGGTCTCAGCGGTGCGAGCCGCAACTTCCACAAGTGGGGCCGACAATACAAACTGGCTCATGGCAACAAGGAACGCGACATTTTGCTGAACAGTTGGGAGGGCGTCTACTTTGACATCAACCAGCAGGGCATGGATGACATGATGGCCGATATAGCCGGAATGGGTGGCGAGTTGTTCGTGATGGACGACGGATGGTTTGGCGACAAATATCCCAGAAAGAACGATCACACGTCCTTAGGAGACTGGGTGGTGGACACCGAGAAACTCCCGGAAGGAATCGAGGGACTGCTCCGCGATGCCAAAAAGCACAATTTGAAGTTCGGCATCTGGATAGAGCCGGAAATGTCGAACACGATCAGCGAGCTCTATGAGCAGCATCCCGATTGGGTGATCAAGGCACCCAAGCGCGATTTGGTGTTGGGGCGCGGCGGAACACAGGTGGTGCTCGACATGTCCAACCCGAAAGTGCAGGACCATGTCTTCAAAGTTGTGGATAACTTGCTCACGAAATATCCGGCAATAGCCTACATCAAGTGGGACGCCAACATGTCTATCATGAATCACGGCTCACAGTATCTGTCTATGGACGACCAGAGTCATCTCTACATTGACTATCATCGCGGCTTCGAAAAGGTGTGTCAGCGCATTCGCGCAAAATACCCCGATGTCGTGATTCAGGCCTGCGCCAGCGGAGGAGGAAGGGCAAACTGGGGCGTGCTGCCCTATTTTGATGAGTTCTGGGTGAGCGACAACACCGACGCTCTGCAGCGTGTCTATATGCAGTGGGGAACGAGCTATTTCTTCCCCGCCATCGCGATGGCCTCGCATATATCGGCTGTGCCCAACCACATGGTGTATCGCACCACATCGCTGAAATACCGTGTAGACGTAGCAATGAGCGGCCGACTGGGCATGGAGATACAGCCCAAGAACATGACCGACGAGGAGAAGGCACTCTGCAAGAAGGCCATTGGCGAATACAAGGAAATTCGTCCCGTCGTGCAGTTTGGCGACTTGTATCGACTGCAGAGTCCGTATGAGAAACGCGGCGTTGCTTCGCTGATGTATGTGGACGAGCCTAAGAATCGTGCCGTGTTCTATTGGTGGAAGACGGAGAGTTTCTATAATGAGCATTTGCCCCGCATCAAGATGGCAGGACTCGATGCCAACAAACTCTATACCGTCAGGGAACTCAACCGCATCGACAATTCTGCGCTCGACTGTGAGGGCAAGACTTTTTCGGGCGAATACCTCATGTCGCACGGACTTGAGATGCCCTACAGCCACGATGTGGACCATCATAAACGCAACGACTGGTCCAGCAGGGTGATATTGCTCACGGCAAAATAGACTGTACGAACGACTGGCGCGCAGCGGAATATGCTGCTGAAAACTCTTGACAAAGGGGGCGTAAGAATTCGCGTATTTGAAAATGGAAAATACGTCGCGCAGAATACGCCCGTATTTTCCATACTTCTATAAGTATTCGAAAATCATAAACTTACGGCGATTTCGGGCTGTTTAAAACTTCAACAGCAATTCACCGCATCGCCGTTACTATTTAACGGCGATGCGACTAAGGCTCAACCGCACTGCCGTTAGAGCTTCATCGAGAGCCCGTTAGACCCGAAACTCCCGGCCGTTACTATCTATCGGTCGGGAGTTGATGTTTTCGTGTGTGCCGTATTCGGGGTTTAGGACCATAAAAATGCGTAATATTGCTCTGGAACAAGAGTAATATTACGCACGATTATGGTGAAGTTTTATTGACAGAATACGGGTAGCGGCCGCGTGTTATCGGCGTATGCCATAAAGATAGGCCAGCAACGCCATCTTGCCGCGCATGGTCTCACGGGGTGTGAACTCGCCGTTCACCCAGAAATAGCGCTGGTTGAAGAACGATTCCTGACGAGGCCAACCTCCATCGTACCACGACGGGTAGCAGCGGTCCAGAAGGATGCGGGCGTCGCCGCCGTTGCCTTCGGTCCAAGTCTCCGTTCCGTTGTACGGGGTCTGTCCCGGGTGAACGCCAGGAGTGCCGTCGTTGTGGCCGGTGGTGTAGACGTCGGTGAGGTGGCGTTGGCCCAACCCTGTCATTTCGACGATGTTGCCGGGATTGCGTCCCAATCCCCATCCGGCTTCGGTGTACATGATGTGTTCCAGTTGCTTGCGACGCTGGTCGTTGTCTGCGATATAATGAGCCATCATGACGAGTTGCAGGTTTTGCGAGGTAGTCCAGCGGTTGTCGTTGGCGGCGCGTCGGGAAGGACGCTCATAGGCCCGCAGCACATTGTGCTCGTCGGCATGATAGTTGATGCTCGCGAGAAGGTTGTTGTAGAACTTGGAGTAGTGGCGCGGTTGCGGACAAGTGATATAGGCTGCTGCTGCCCAAATTTGATAATAGCCATTCTCTCCCTGCACGAGGAGTTTGGAACGGCCGTCCTTAACCATGCTCTCCTCTACCATTATCTTTTCCCATTTGGTGTCGCCCGTGAGGTTGTAGAGGAATGCTGCTGCCATTTGGCGGAAGTCGCGCCCCCTCATGGTCAGCACGCCCACGTTCTGCTGGTCGTCCAACTGCAGATCCTTTTGCTTGCCGGCAAAGTGAAAGGCCTTGATAGCCTCGCGGGTGTAGTATTCCTGCAGCACCTTGTCTGCGTGTATGCGGAAGGCCTCTGCCATCATTGCGCAGTTGGCGGCATTAGCCCATGCGGCCATCGTGGTGCAGCCCGCCTGAAACATCATGCGCCAGTCTTTGTCGGGATTTGTCACACCCTGCGAATAGGCTTCGCCGTCGCGGATGCTCAGGAAGAAGTCTACTTCGTTGCGAGCCTCGTCGAGCAGGTCGGGAATTCCGTTCCCTGATTCGCGAATGTCGAGGTTGTCTTCTGAGAGTCGCCCGTGTGTAAGGAGGTAGGGGAGCAGCAGGTCGTAGATGTTGCTCACGTGGGCCAGGTGCCTATCCCAGTCGAATGCGTCGGAGTGGCCCCCCACAACATCGTTGTTCACGGGGTTTCCGGGAAGGCGATGCTTGTAGAAAAGCGAGGTCTCCGCCTGTTTGAAATGAGGCTCATCCCACACGTCGGAGCGTATCTTTTTCCATTCTTCAGACCAAGGGGTGAGGTCGGTTTTGTAGACTATGAAGCCTTTGGGGTCTACGTTGGGAATGAATCGGGGCTGGCGGGGAACGGGGAGCAGCTTTGAAGGCTCGGCCGGCTCGCCGAGCCGCATATAGTAATATCCGCGCAGGGAATAGCGATAGGGCTGATAATAGATATTGTCGGCCACATCGAAATCCATGCTGCAGCCCACACCATCGACAACAAGGCGATACCTACCCGGTGTCGGAGAGCTGAAGTCTATTTTCCAAACGTCGGAGCCGGTAAGGTCTTTCTTGCCGGCTTCATATTTGGATGCCGACGCCGGTTTCCAATATTCCACTTTGCCAACCAACTGTTTGTCGCCGGTTTTGACGTTGTACAGAAACACGTCGTTGTTGGTGAACGCGTGGTAGTTGCGCTGCCCGCCGTCGCCCAACCATAGGTATAGGTCGGCCGTGTTGGTCTGTTCCTGTGGCGTGTAGCCTAAGATGTTCACGTGTATGGCCTCCGACTGCGCCGTCCAGATGTCGTAGGTAACGGTTGCGGAGGAAACGTCGGCTTCAAGGTCTTTGGGAAAACTTACTTTATAGGTGCAGCCCTGAACCATCGGGCGGGGCAGTTTGAGGAAAAACCAATGGTCCAACTCGCTGCTGAGCGTGTGGTCGGTGTTCATGGGTTTGGCCTTTCTGGAAACGGCGGTAGGATGGAGCGCGCCGAAAGAGCTGTCGTCGTCGGACGATATGCTCCATGCTTCGGGAGAGACGGCGGTCGTCGGATTGACCCGCTTGCCGAATACAACCAGTGTGTCGTCTCCCTCGGCAAACGAGTGTCCGAGGTAGGCACTTGGCCCCGTTCCGTTGTCTCGATAACGCACTTCGCCGTCGCGGAATTGCACCATCAGGTATTGTTGGTCTACGATTTTGAGGTCGATGAATTTGGCCGCATGGGCTGGAGAATGCATCATGGCCGCCAGAATCATTCCTAAAACAAGAATGGATTTTTTCATATCGGGATATGGTTTAATAGGGTGAGTATTGGTTATCGTTTGGTTTTCACAAAGATACGAAACCCCCTTTAATCCCGATGCTATCCCGACGATAAATGCAAGAATAGTGTCTGAATAGCTTAAAATAGTATCAATGAACTCGACGATATGACAGTTTGGAGCAGTGTGGGAGAACGTTGGCGCATCAACGACCTATTCCCCGTTCTGCCCAGTCGCCTCGGTCGAGGTTGCGATAGCCGATGGCTTCGGCCAAATGGTCGGAGGTAACGTTTGGAGAGCCGGCGAGGTCGGCTATTGTCCGCGCCACTTTGAGAATACGGGAGTAGGCGCGGGCAGACAGGGAGAGTCGCTCCATAGCCACGCGGAGCAGTTCCAGACCTTGTGCGTCGGGCTCGGCAAACCGGTGAATCATGCGTTCGGTCATCTGTGCATTGCAGTGCACTTTTTTGTGATCCTTGAATCGTTCGGTCTGTATCGCACGGGCGGCAATGACGCGTTTGCGGATGTTGGCACTCGGCTCGCCGGGCGCTGCCTTACTGATGTCTTTGAAAGGAAGGGCAGCTATCTCGCATTGCAGGTCGATGCGGTCTAACAACGGACCGGAAATCTTGTTGAGATACTTCTGGATTTGTCCCGGAGAGCATACACAGTGGTGGGTCGGGTCGCCGTAATAGCCGCACGGACAGGGATTCATGCTGGCCACAAACATAAAGCTACAGGGGAAAGTCACGGTATATTTGGCCCGGCTGATGGTGATGGCGCGGTCTTCCAAAGGCTGTCGGAGCACCTCTAAGGTGTGTTTATTGAATTCGGGAAGCTCGTCGCAGAAAAGGACGCCGTTGTGGGCCTGACTTATCTCTCCGGGCATGGGATT
This sequence comes from uncultured Bacteroidales bacterium, assembly GCA_937995875.1. Classification (GTDB taxonomy): domain Bacteria; phylum Bacteroidota; class Bacteroidia; order Bacteroidales; family Bacteroidaceae; genus Prevotella. Next base: position 13,763 of record CALKIW010000024.1, read on the forward strand.
GACGCCTCCTCCAACCAAGGCTACTTCGGAAATGGTATGATGGGGCGAGCGGAAGGGACGTTGGGAGATGAGTGAGGAATGTTGGGAGAGCAGCCCGGCAACGGAATGGATTTGTGTGGTCTCCAAGCTCTCGGATAGGGTGAGCGGGGGCAGAATGGACGGTAGCCGCTTGGCCATCATCGATTTGCCACTTCCGGGAGGACCAATCATAATGATATTGTGTCCGCCGGCTGCGGCAACTTCGAGTGCCCGCTTCACGTTTTCCTGTCCGCGAACGTCTGAAAAGTCGAGGTCGAAGTTGTATTGCTGTTCGTAAAATTCCTTGCGGGTGTCGATAATGGTCGGCTCACAGGTGCTCTCTCCGGAGAGAAACTTGATGACGTCGGTCATGGTTTCCATGCCGTAGACGTCGAGATTGTTCACAATGGCGGCTTCGCGCACGTTGGCTTTGGGAACGATGAGGCCTTTGTAGTGCTCTGCCCGCGCTTTGATGGCAATGGGCAGCACCCCTTTGGCGGATTGCAGATTACCGTCCAAACTTAATTCTCCCACCATCATGTATTGGTTGAGCGTGGGTGTGGTGATTTGTCCGTCGGCGGCAAGAATACCGATGGCCAGTGGAAGGTCGAAGCTGCTGCCTTCTTTTTTGAGGTCGGCGGGAGCCATATTGACGGTGATGTCTGCACGGGGAAAGTGGTAGCCGTTGTGAAGCATGGCTGCTGCGATGCGGTCGCGACCTTCGCGCACAGCTTCGTCGCCGAGCCCGGTGAGGTGGTACATCACGCCTCTGGTCAGGCTGACTTCAATCGTTACCGGTGTCACGTCAAGGCCATTGACGGCTGCACTGTATGTCTTTACAAGCATGATAGATTTGTTGGGATATTCGGTTAGGTTGTTGAGGGAATATGTATAGCGTTTTGAGGGAATGTGTTTAGCGTTTTAGGGTGTTTGTTTAGCATGGCAGCCCTACAGACTTTTCTCTATTTTGTCGCAGAGATCTTGTGTGGAAAGACTTCGGGCTATGATTTTTCCGTTCCGTATCACCATGTTGTCGGGAATGTTCATCATGCCTAATTGTTGTATGACTTTGCCTTCAAACATCTTTCCATCGCATATATTGGGCCATGAAATGCTGTCTCGGTCGAGCGACTTTTTACTGTCTTGTCTGCTTGCGTCGATAGAGATGCTCATCAGTTTCAGACGGCCTCTTGATTGCTTTTGAAGTCTCTGCAGGTCTCTCAGTTGGTTCATGCTCTCATAGTTCCATGTTGCCCACGTGTTGATAACGGCCAGTCCGCTCGACAGATCGGAAGAGGAGACAAGCTTTCCATGCATATCATAGCCTGTGAATGTGGGGAGAGCGTTGTTCACAATGCCTTTTTCGAGCGTCCGGATGAGCTTCGAAATACGGATGAATTGGGGGTTGGTTGCCTGTTTGGGCGATATGAGGGCAATGAGTCGATTGGCTTCCCGATAGTCGGGCGCGGTGGCAGTGATGAAGTGTTTTTTGATGAGGAACATGGCGACAGGCGAGGCGGGGTGGTCTTCCACAAACTGACTGGCGTACTTGCGTACCTCAGGAGGCGAGGCACTATAAATTTGTGCTCTGAACTCTGACATGAGTTCGTTGTCACGGGTGCCCTTCACCTTGAGAGCTTTCAGGTGTGAGGCGTCGCCCTTTATGCTCACTGATTTGCCCGATTCAGCAAAAATGGGTTGCTCGGAGAAGTTCGGAAAGATGAGCATCACGGTGGTTGGGCGCTCACATTCCATCTCGTAGATGAAGCGTCCGCCCTCTACTTTGATGGTGTCTAAGCCGTCGATAAGCCCCATGTTGTCGTAGACGTAGAACTCACCTTGGTTCATGTTGAGAATCCGCCCTTCCATTTTGAAGTGCTTGTCGTCTACTCCGCATGAGGCGAGCGACAAAATAGTGACAACCCAAAAGAGCAGTTGTTTGTGCATCTTCGTTATATTTTAAAAGCCTTTTGCCAATCAGGCAAAAGGCTTTATGATGATTTGGCAAAAATGTCGTTTATCTTTGGTTGGAGAATTCCAAGTCTTTGGCTGCGTAGGCTGCCAATGCCGGGTCGGCCGCAGTTGCCTTTTGCAGGTAGTCTTTGGCCGTTGCCGTATTGCCCTGACGGTTAAGTACCACAGCCATGAGATAGTCGGTCATTGCGTCTCTGTTCTTGATGCTCTTGAGTGTAGCCACAGCTGCAGCGTAGTCTTTGTTGAGAATCTGAGCCAGGGCAGCACTGTTGGAATTGGAATCACCGAAGTTTTGCACGGCAGTGGCATAGTTACCCTTTGCAATATTCAGGTTGCCGAGAGCCTCTCCAAGTCCGTTTGCGTCGATGGCATTGCTCAGATGGGTTTCTGCTTCCTGCAGATTGCCGTGTTTCAAAGCAAGCAGACCGAGGTTGGCGTTGGCCTCCGGAGCCTTTGCATTCTTGCTAAAGGCTTGCTGGATATATGCTTTTGCGAGTGTCTCGTTACCCTCGTTGAAGGCGAGTACAGCCAGATTGTTGAAGGCGCGGTAATCCTTATCGTAGATAGCGGCGGTCTTCTTGTAGATGGCTTCCTTTTTTGCGGGAGTGGTCTCTATGGCTGCTGCATAGAGCAATTCGTCCGGACTCAGGCGTGCCGGGTCGGCTGCATACTGTTCCTTGATTTGCTCATCGGAACGCCCTACGGTCTCATAGTTGATGATGAGACGGCTGCGACGCAGTTCGGGCAGGATGCCGTCGGCCAATTCGCGGAATCCTTCGCTCATGTTGCGAATCTGTCGTTCGCGTTCCTCCGGGTCTTTATACATTTCTAAAACGCGCAAAATCACGTCCTTATCCTGGATGTTGCTGGCCTGCACCAGACGCTTAAAGCCGTCCCAGTCTTGTGCGGTGTAGTGGGCGTCAATGTTTGCATTGCCCAACTTGGCGGTTTTCAGCTGCTGCTTTACATATTCCTCGCTGTTATCCTGACGCTTTCCGGCCAGTTTATTGTTGAAGCTAAAGCCACCCTCCGGAGAGGCATAGGCCTTCACCTCAATGTTTTTCAGATTGAGTTTCTCGCGATCTGCGTTGATCTTACGCAGCATTTGTACGAATTCTTGAACAGAGTTGTTCTTCAGTTCGCTTTGTCGGAGGTTGGCCTGATTGACGAGGAACTTGATGTTTGCTTCGGTTTTCTGTGTCTTAACACGCTGGAAGGAGTCGGGTGCGATGCATCCGCCGGCATTCATCAGTGTTTGTTTGTAAAGTTCTGAAGTAGACAGAACACCGGTGGCAACTTTCACTGCGGGCACCTCTACCTTCTTCTTGCCCAGACGAGCATCAAAAGTAAGGTACATCTCGCTTTGCTGCATTTCGGGCACATAGTCAAAGGCGGTCTTCATGGTGTAGCGTCCACCGATTTTGTATGACACGGTTTGATCATTGCCTAACACGTTTTCGCCTTGGAAAGTAGCACTCTGTCCCTGAGCCACTTGGCCGTTGCCGTATCGCAATTCGGGCGTAACGGTTACCACAGCTTTGGCTTTCATATACTTGGCGGGAAACATTCCGTTGATGGTTGCCGGCACTTGCCCTCCTTGTGTTTCAAGGGGATTGGGTGTGACGGTAAAGTTGTCGGCCGACAAGGGTCCCAGTTTGGAACATGAATTCAGTACCAATACGGAACAAATAGAAAGAAAAAGGAATAGATGGTTGCGCATAATAAAAACGTTATGAAAGTGCCGCGAACGGGACTCGAACCCGTACAGCCATTTCTGGCCAAGGGATTTTAAGTCCCTCGTGTCTACCAATTCCACCATTGCGGCATGGTTTATACCATCAAAAGAGCGGCAAACGAGACTCGAACTCGCGACCCCGACCTTGGCAAGGTCGTGCTCTACCAACTGAGCTATTGCCGCATTTTGCTCTGCAAAGATATTGTTAAATCTTTGAAGAGCCAAAAGATTTACAGAATTTAATAAATAAATTGCTGTGTAAACTTTATTTCACGGTATGATCATTCGTATTTACGGTTTCCGTTTGCTTTCGATAAATTCAATGGGAACTTTGTGTAAAGGTATCTTCCTAAAGCCTCTTTGTTCTATACATGAATCTCTATTGCCGGGAGCAAAAGTCTTTGGCGGGAATAAGAATAGGAAGCTCTCCGGGCGGCTTTCCACATTGCCGGGCGAGGCGTGGGCCGGAAAGCGGCCTTATATATTCAACTTTCCGTAAGGTCCGGTGGTGGTAGCATAATATAATGTGAGCTTTTTGCCGTTGTCGCCTTTGCTCACCATGCCGCCATTATTCATGTTGTATTGACGATGGCAATGGGCGCAGCTCGCTGTGCCAAAGTCGCTCACCGTGAGTTTATAGCTGCGCACCGGAAGCGCATTTACGTCGAAGCAGTTGGGACATTCGCGGTCGTAGGCATAGAATTTGGAAGGGATTGATGTGCCATAACCTACGATAATGCCGTTGTTCATGCCCAGCACAGCCACCATCTGTTCCTCTTTGGCGGTGATATTGACTTTGCTGTTCAGTCCTTGATTACTCGTAAATACATACTGTTTGCCCACAATGGTGATGGTGACGAATGCCCCCGAATTTGGGGTCATGGCTGTAGCAAGGGTTGCGTCGTTGTGGATGGAATTGTCGAAAAAGAGCCGACAGAAGTGTCTGCTGTACAGATCTTCGGTGTCGCCACACGCAAAGAGGGTGGCGACAATCGCGAAACCTATAAGAATTTGCTTCTTTATTTGGAATGTCATGGGTGTTGTTGGCTGTCTATTTCAGTAAATCGTGCTCGGCTCTGCGCACGTTTTCAAAGTGGAAATCGTTGAGTGCCTTCTTCATCAGGGCTTGAATGTGGTCGTTGCAGAGATTGCCGATAGATCCCTCGTGGGTGTGGTGTATGTTTTTGTCGGCTTTGAACGTGCCGCTTTCAATCTTGAGTCCCACCTGCTTGTATGCATCGCGGAAGGGCGTTCCGGAGGCGGTGAGATTATTTACCTCCTCTACTGAGAAAATCGGGTCATACATCGGGTTGTCCAGAATATGCTCGTTCACCTCCATCTTGTTGATGATATAGGCTGCCATCCGTAGGCAATCCTTCAACTCATCGAATGCGGGGAGGAATATTTCCTTGATGATTTGCAGATCGCGGAAATAGCCTACGGGCAGATTGTTCATGATGAGCGTCACCTGTTGGGGCAGTGCCTGCAATTTGTTGCATTTGGCACGGATAAGTTCGAACACATCGGGATTCTTCTTGTGGGGCATGATGCTCGATCCGGTGGTACACTCTTTGGGCAGCTTCACGAAGCCGAAGTTCTGGCTGTTGAACAAACAGGCGTCGAAAGCCATCTTTGCCACTGTCCCGGCTACGGTGGCCATGGCGAAGGCCACGTTGCGTTCGGTCTTGCCCCTACCCATCTGTGCATAGACCACGTTGAAGTCCATCGAGTCGAAGCCCAACAGCTCTGTGGTCATCGTCCTGTTCAATGGGAACGACGAGCCGTAGCCGGCGGCCGAGCCCAATGGGTTTCGGTTGGTCATGCGATAGGCGGCTTGAAGGAAAAGCATATCGTCGACAAGACTCTCTGCGTATGCTCCAAACCATAATCCGAAGCTCGACGGCATGGCGATTTGCAGGTGGGTGTAGCCCGGCATCAGCACATTTTTGTACTGATTGCTCTTCTGTATCAATTCCTCGAAAAGCGTCTCTACCTCGCCCACAATCTCCATGAGTTCGTGGCGGATAAAGAGTCTGAGGTCTACCAGCACCTGATCGTTGCGTGACCGCCCCGAATGAATCTTCTTGCCCACATCTCCGAGTTTGCGGGTGAGCATCAGTTCCACTTGCGAATGTACGTCTTCAACGCCCTCCTCAATCACAAACCGTCCGTCTTCGCACGTTTTGTAGATGTTCTTCAGCTCGGCGAGGAGCTGCGAGAGTTCCTCCTTTTCCAAGAGACCGATGCTCTGAAGCATGGTGATATGGGCCATAGAGCCGAGCACGTCGTATTTGGCGAGATAGAGATCCATCTCTCGATCGCGGCCAACGGTGAAACGTTCAATTTCCGCATTGACCTGAAAATTCTTTTCCCAAAGTTTGTTTGCCATGATCGTCTTGTTTAATGAGAATAGACTTCAATTGCCCATTTCCCGGACATTCCTTCTATTCGTAATGTATCATCTGCAGTGCATCGGCAATCTTTTCGATGCCTTCCTGCAAAGGTTTCTTCACCATGCCGCTGATAAACGGATTCAGGTCGGCTTTGATGGTGAGCTTCATCTTGCTCGTAGTCTCTGTGACGGGCAGGATTTGAATCCAGAAATTAAAAGGCAAAGGGCTTTCCTCAGTTTCAAATTTTATGGTTTTCGGCTCCTCTCGGTCCACGATAACCATTTTCACCGCACCCATTGGGGTGGATATCGAGATGCTGTCGGTATCGAAAACAAGGTTGTCTATCTTGTCTTCGGGCAGCTTGTCTTTCACCTTTTCTATATGGCTGAGGTCGCTCAGCATATTGTAAACAGACTGCTGCGGATAGTCTATCTCTCGGATTGTACTTTCTATTTTTGTCATGTTCTGTTTCTTGTGATTCGGAAAATATAAAGATATTGCGGTTTCGCGGAGAAATATGGGGCAAACCAAGTCACAACCTCCAAGGTGTCAAGGCTGTTCACTCCCGTTACGTCGGCTTCTTGATAACTTTATCTTCCCTCGTTGAATATTTCTTGGGATAATCCTTAGTGCGCTCTTGGGGAGGAGCTTGCAAAGGCTGTTATTTCTTCCAATTTGCCGGGTCTTTGCGCCAAACGCGCAGCGCTTCGATGTCGCTTTCCTTCACATAGCCAATCTCTTGGGCCAATTCCAGGAGATGTTCGTAGTCGGAAAGGGTGACGAGCTTGACGCGAGCATCCTCAAAAGCCTTAGCCGCAATGGGGAAACCGTAGGTGAAACTGGCCACCATGCCTACCACTTCGAAGCCTGCCTTGCGCAGTGCCTCAACGGCTTTCAGCGAGCTGCCACCCGTAGAGATGAGATCTTCCACCACCACTACTTTGGCGCCTTCGGGCAGTGTGCCCTCAATGAGGTTTCCCATGCCGTGATCTTTAGGTTTGGAACGCACGTAGCAGAAAGGCATGGCGAGCTGGTCGGCCACCAGAGCACCTTGTGCAATGGCTCCCGTCGCTACTCCGGCAACGGCCGTTGCTTCGGGAAAATGGTCGAGAACAGCATGGGTGAGCCCTTGCTTGACAAAGCTGCGCAGATCGGGATAGGACAGTGTCTTGCGGTTGTCACAATAGATGGGAGAATGCCACCCTGATGCCCATGTGAAGGGATTGTCGGGTTGCAACTTGATGGCCTCGATGTCGAGCAGTCGTTTGGCAAAAGCCTTCTTGAAGTTATCCATAGTGTTTGGAATTGTTGGGAAATTATGGAGTTAAAGAATTTGCTGGAAGATAGGGGAAGTTTACCGAAGCCGAGCTTTCAATCTTGGCGTGTCTTATCCCCTTTCTTGCACACCTGTTTATGGTCTACAAAGTTAATGCAAAATAGCGAAAGCGCAAAGAAATAGGCACATTTATGTTCCGATTCCATGCTGCCTTTAGCCTTTTGCAGCAGATTTAATGGGATGTGCAAAAGGCTATACGCCCCCGATAATATTGAGGCAGGAGAAAAAATAAGTTAAATTCTTTTTTGTGAAACAGGTTTTGTATATCTTTGTTTACAAGATTGATACATGCCTGTAATTATAGGTGGCAGTGTTTGGCGGGACTGTTGAGTATGGACCAAACAGTTGTATGATGTGTCATGAATTGTAATAACTCAAAAGATATGGTTTCTCATGATTTCTTTATGATGGGCAGACGGAAGAAAAGCAAGTCCGCAGGCGTCCCGTCTTGCTGTTCTGGCTGACTGTAGCAGTGCTCGCCATACCCAATATCGCACTCTGCGTGACCGAGCAGATGACGCTGGCGGCAAACGTCACCAATGTTTTGCTTCCGGTATCGGTTGTTTGGCTGCTGATGACACTTAGTCGCCGACCCGGCAAAATAACGCTGTTGCTGTCGCTGCTGTTATTTATTGCCGCATTCCAACTGGTGCTTCTCTATCTGTTCGGACACTCCATCATCGCAGTGGATATGTTTCTTAACATAGTCACCACAAATCCCGGAGAGGCCTTTGAGCTGCTCGACAATCTTCTCCCGGCCATCGCTATCGTCGCGGTTTTATACATTCCGATCCTTGTCATGGCCGTTATTTCCCTGCGCAGGAAAGACTTGCTTCCGTCAGAATTTGTCGTCCGGCAGCGCCGTATGGCACTCATTGCCGTGGCGGCCGGAGTGGCAAGTCTCGGCGTGACTTATGCCGTCGATCGTGAATACAGGGCGAAAACACAGTTGTATCCTGTCAATGTGGGCTACAATCTGTTGCTCGCTGTGGAGCGGTCAAAAGCTACGGCTGATTATTTCAAGACCTCATCAGCATTCAGGTTCAATGCCAAGCCTACGCATCCGGACGACGCTCGTGAGGTATATGTGCTGGTGATAGGCGAGACGGCGAGGGCCTGCAGCTTCGGTCTGTATGGTTACGGACGTGAGACCACACCGCTGTTGGAGCGTAACCGAGATGTGGTGGCATTCACAAACGTATTCACTCAATCGAACACTACGCATAAGAGCGTGCCCATGCTGATGTCGGCTGCATCGGCTCAAGACCATCATCGCATTTACCGAGAGAAGGGAATCATCACGGCATTCAAGGAGGCGGGGATTCCATACCGTGTTTATTTCCAACCAACTCCCTAACCACTCGTTCATCGACTTCTTTGGTAAGGAGGCCGATGAGTGGGTGTTCTACGGCTCACACTTCAATTATCGTGAACGCTATCCGGCTTCGGATGCTGTGTTCAAGCCCGATGACGCCAGTGAAGCGAAGTTTTCCAATCGTGCTTCGCTCGTCAATGCATACGACAATTCGATACGCTCTACCGACAGGTTTCTGCATGATGTGATCACTTTGCTCGACCGCACCGAAGCCGTGTCGGCCATGCTCTACACGTCAGACCACGACGAAAATATCTTTGATGACGGTCGTCGGCTTTTTCTGCACGCGTCGCCTGTGCCGTCAATCTACGAGCTTTATGTGCCGTTCATCATTTGGACCTCAGATACTTACCGGCGCAACTACGCACAGGAAGCAAATACTTTACTTATCAACCGGCACAAGAGCGTGACAAATAGCGAGTCGGCGTTCCATACAATGCTCGGACTTGCCGGCATCGAAACACCCGTCCGCAATGACAGTCTCTCGGTGGCCAGCCGAAAGTTCAGACCATCCGACCGGATGTATCTTGACGATCATGATGAGCCGGTGCCCGTGAACAAGATTCTGAGAGATAAGCAAGATTTTGTCTTGATGAAGAAAATAGAAGCCGGAAAATAGCTAAAGACATAACAATCTCATCGTTTCGGGTCTGCAATAATCATCGTTTCAGATCCGCAAAACCGATGGTAGCTACACTGATTTTGACACCATCTACTTGTTCCAATTGCTTGGCACATGCGCAGATGGTGGCTCCGGTAGTTACGACATCATCTACGAGAAGGATGTGCCTGTTCCTGATTTTGTCGCCATTGAGCAGAAAAAATGCGTTTTCTACATTCTCGTTGCGTTCCCATCGCCCTTTCTGCGTCTGACTTCCACGATATTCTCGTCGCTCCAGAACATTCGTCAGCACAGGTTTGCCACATATTTCCGCCATGCCTTTGGCAATGATTTCGCTTTGGTTATAGCCCCGTTCACGCTGCCTGTCGGTACTCAACGGAACGGGAATAAGCACGTCTATGTCATCGAAGAAATGGGCATTTCCCATTTCCAACGCCATCAGCCTGCCTAATGCCGTGCCTATTTCGGGTCGGTGGTCATACTTCAGGTTGTAGATGGGATATGAGGCTTGAGAGCCGCCATGATGGTAGTACATTGCGGCGGCTTTCTCCATGTGTTTTATCCGTCCCCAAAATGTTTTGGCCAACGCGTTGTCGTAAGGTTGCAAGAGATGGTCGGTACGTGGCAGTCGCAGGTTGCAGCTCACGCAAATGGCGTCTTCTTCAGGTGCCAATCGTGAGCCGCAGATGCAGCAGAGTCGGGGAGCGATGAGATCGAAGACACGCTGTAGGAAACTAACCCTCATCTTCCGGCATCTCCAGATCTTCGGCTTCGTCAATACATTGGCGTATCAACCGTATTTCAAAACCTCGCCCCATAGCATACTTGATGAGCTTCATGCTCCGCTCATAGTCGTTTTTAGCCTTGATAGTCGGCCATTTGGCTTTGAGCATTGGGCGCAATGCGACGAGATAATCTTCATCGGGCACATCGTCAAGGATGGGTGCGGAGATGTCCGATGGAACGTGTTTCTGCCACAGAGCCTGCTCAATCTTCCTGCGTCCCCACTTGTTGTACTTCACCTTGTCATTGACAAAGGCTCGACAAAAACGTGAGTTGTCTACGAATTGATGTGCCACTAAGTAGTCGATATTGCGCTGTCTGGCTTCCTCGTCAAGCCCCCATGCTCTCATTTTTTCGTCGAGATCACCCGTGCTATACTCCCTTTTCGAGCACATGGTGGCCAGTTTTGAGAGTGCTTTTTCTTCTGAAATGGTCATTGTTTTGATTAGAAATTTAGCGTTATAAAATGGTGATGGCGCAGTGTTCATCGTGCAGTCGGCCCTTAGTTTGCCTTCTATGTTGCGAGCCGATCATCCGCATGCTTGTTCTCCGGAGTGTACACGACTATCATTTTATGTAGCTATGCCGGTGATAGGAAAACTCGCTGCCGGCTATGTTGAAACCTTGCAGTGACAAAATCTCACCTTCCCGAAGGTGTCCTCAGCAAATGTTATCGCTTTGAATCCTTCTTGCGTCAGCATCCGGCGCATTGCTTTGACAAACAAAGGATTGATTTCAAAGAACAGTTTTCCGTCATGTTTCAATGCCCGCTTGGCGTAGACGGCAATGGCCCGATAGAATAGCAGTGGGTCGTTGTCGGGCACAAAGAGTGCCTGTCGGGGTTCATGATTGAGCACATGGAGGCTCATATCCTCTCGCTCGTGCTCCGCAATATAAGGTGGGTTAGACACAATGATGTCCCATCTGCCCACATCTTCCGGGGCATTGAGCGCGTCCTGATACATCAGATTGACGCTTGCCCCCATTGCTTTTGCGTTTCCCCGCGCGATGAGCAGTGCTTCGGACGAAATATCCCAGCCCGAAACCTCCGCATTGCGTAGGTCGAGTGCCAGCGTCACGGCGATGCATCCGCTGCCTGTGCCTACGTCCAACACTTGCAAAGGCACAGGAGGTTGGAGTGCGCAATAAGGTTTGTTGTATTCCGAAACGATCATGCGGCACAGTTCTTCGGTCTCCGGACGCGGTATCAGCACGCCCGGCTCCACATGGAATGTGCGCCCACAGAAGTCGCTCCGCTCCAATACATACTGCACCGGCTCGCCCTTTTGTAATCGGTCGGCCATTATCGAGAGACGCTCCTTGTCGCTTGCCGGCAGTTCGTCGGTCTTCCCACTCACAATGTCGGTCAGCGTCAAGCCGAAGCCTTCGTCAAGCAGCAGCCTGACCACAGCTTTGGCCTCGCCGTCTCCATAGATGGGTGTGAGCGATCGCCAAAGGCGAGCATATATGTCCTGATGGTTTACTGTCATCATCCGGTCGTCTGTTTTCTGTCGGACAGTCGTGCGATGTGGAGTCGCTGCGCCTGTTTGGACAAAATTAAAAAAAATAACCGAACAAGACAAGTCTCGATGTTGAAAAAGACCGACACGACCGTAATTATGCTGTCAAATCGCCTCTTTCCCTTTTGCTTTCAGGGCTAATTTGTTGCCCCTTCTTCTATTGTTATTCTTCAAAATACTTGCAAGTTCTTGAAGAATTTGCAAGTATTTTGAGTTAAAAGCACTCTTTAGATAGTATGAATAGGTCTTTATTGCTATATTTGCAATACATATAGAATATAAAAATCAGCTCTCCTACTCAAACCCAAATGAGTGTGTCGAGATATGAAATTTGTAGCACACAAAGAGAATGTGGCTTCGATAATCAGAGAAATGATGGAAAATACAACATCCACGATAGCGAAAGACTGTGGTCGGGAACAACAACTCGTCACCGATGAACGGTATATGCGCCGCTGCCTTCAGCTGGCCCGCAACGGACTGCAGAACGCGAAGCCCAACCCGATGGTGGGGGCGGTTATCGTGAGCGCAGACCAACGTATCATCGGTGAGGGTTATCATGTGCGTTGTGGCGATAATCACGCCGAAGTCAATGCGTTTGCGTCGGTGCGTCCCGAAGACGAAGCACTGTTGAGCGCGTCCACGATTTATGTTTCTCTTGAGCCGTGCTCGCATTGGGGCAAGACGCCGCCCTGTGCCGACTTGATTGTGAAAAAGGGAGTGCGACGCGTGGTTTGCGGCTGCATCGACCCTTTCTCGGAGGTGCAGGGACGTGGTGTGGCGCATATCCGCAAGGCCGGAATAGAAGTGACGGTGGGTGTGTTGGAGCGGGAATGTCTTGCACTCAACCGAAAATTCATCACCTTTAACACGGAGAAACGACCTTACATTATCTTGAAGTGGGCGCAGACGATAAATGGAAAGATGAGCCAAAAGCCTTCTGTCACGCCCTCTCCGGAGGCGCAGCGTCATGTGATGAATGAGGCGTCGCGGTCTCTTGCTTCTCGTGGGGAGGGCAGGAAGGAGCGGTTGCTGCTGTCTTCGCCCTTCACCAAGATGCTCGTCCATAAGCTGCGCTCCGAGAACGATGCCATCCTCGTTGGGCATGAGACGGTGCACGCAGACCATCCGAAACTGAACACGCGCGACTGGAGTGGGCGCGACCCGGAACGATTGGTGTTGGCGCATAACGATGAGGGAGTGCCACAGTGGTTTAAGCGTTTTGACGATATTGACGCATTGCTTCAATATCTCTACGAAAACCGCAGGCAGAGCCTTATTGTAGAAGGAGGCGCGCAGACATTACGTAGCTTTCTCGAACGCGGACTGTGGGACGAAATACGTGTCGAAACGGCTCCGACCAGTGTGCCTGAGGGTACCGACGCGCCACACCTGCCCGGTGGAGTGAAGTTGATAGATACGCAGGTTTACGACGGAAACACGATTTGTCGCTACGAACGATTGCACGCATAGGTGATTACTGGGTATGCTTATTTTTCTTTACAAACACCCCTTTAAATTTCGCTTATTTCAAAATAACTTTGCGCTCGTCCTGAAATTCGTGTAATTTGTGAAATTTGTAGTCTGTTGATAATCAGATGTTTCCGACGAAACACCTTTTTGTCCCCCTTGTTGTCATTCGCGGTTGCATATCGAATGGCAGTGCGGAAGAGGCTTAACCGCAGTGCGGATGAGCCTTAGCCGTGCTGCCGTTAGGGCTTAACCATACCGCCGTTAAGCCTCCGCCATGATAGGACGGAACACAAAACGCACTATGGGGGCAGTTTTCACGTTTTTCGGGAAGATAATGAGGGCGGAAACATAGCCCTTTTCGCGCTGGATGCTCTGAAAATAATGGCCGAAAAACGGGATTTTATTTTTACATATTATGATAGGGTGGGCTTGATACAAGGCCCCATACTATTAAAGCACGGACCATAAAAAGTTCGGGCTTTACTGTTGGCTGAAAATGGCGTGGGTTGCCGAAGTATGGAGGGTCAGCAGCCCTTGTGGGTCATGATATCGAGCACCATTTCGTCGGTGGGGCTCATGGCTTGCTTGCCGATGCTCGTCAGGTTGTGTATGCTGCGGTCTACATCTTCGTCAATAATGCCTTCGGCTGCCGTGACATGTTCGCCTTCCATACTCAGCAAGGCGGAGAGCAGGGCCGACGAAACACCGGAACAAATCTTGATGGAACAACTCGGTTTGGCGCCGTCGCAAATCATTCCCGTGAGGTTGGCAATCATGTTTTTCACGGCATGGCAAACGTGGGTGTAGTCGCCCCCCATGAGATAAACGATGCCGCAGCTCGACCCGATGCTTGCCACAACGCATCCGCAGAGTGCGCTCAATTTGCCGAGACTCTGCTTGATGTAGATAGCGGTGAGGTGTGAGAGGACGAGGGCGCGGATGAGTTCCTCTTGGGTGTTGTTGTTTTCTTCGGCATACACGGCTACGGGATTGGTGGCACAAATGCCCTGATTGCCTGACCCGGAGTTGGACATGACGGGAATCATGGCTCCCCCCATGCGAGCGTCGCAGGCCAGTGCCGTTTCGGAGATGATGCGCGAGAAGATGGTCTTGCCGAAGATGCCACTGCTCAAGGGGCGTCGGATGGTTTTGCCGAGGTTGTGTCCGTAGTTGCCCTTTTTGCTCTCCTCGGCGGCACGGAGGTTGTAGTCGCGCGTCTTGGTGATGAAATTAATTTCATTGATGGGTGTTGTCGTGGCAAAATCCCATACGGTGCGCATATTGAGTTCGATGTCGTTGGTCTCCTCGACCTTGTCGGTGGACCGGCGTTTATCAAGTATCACCTTGTCGTTGTGTGCTTCATAGACAAAGTTGGTATGCCCTCCCGCAATGATGGCGGTAGCCTTGTCGCCCCCCGCTTCTACCGTTATCTCGATGTAGAGCTTCTCGGTGATGTTTTCCTTGAGCTTGATATCGATATGCTTGCCGTCTTTAATGTAGGCCTTGCCGCGTTCGAGTGCCTCCTCATCGAGGTCCTTGATCACTTCCAGCTGATAGTCGCTCTTACCGATGAGGGCGCCCAATGCAATGGCAATGGGGAGCCCGATCGTGCCGGTGCCGGGAATACCTACCCCCATCGCGTTTTTCAGAATGTTTGCACTGAGCAGGGCGGTAATCTTTTCGGGTGGACAGCCGAGTGCTTCGGTTGCTCTGGCGGTGCATAATGCTACTGCCATTGGCTCTGTACAGCCCACAGCGGGTACTACTTCTTGGTTGATAAGCGCGATGATTTGTTTGCGCGTCTCTGGGTTTAGCATAGAATCAAAGGTTGTGGTTTGTAAGGTGATACCCCATGAAACAAAGGGTTTCATAGGGTGATTTTATACAAACCCCCATCCCTCTTCTCCAATCGGGAGGAGGGATGGGAGAGGGGTTTATCTTTTTTTGTAGGTCTCAAGACCCTTGTTCAGGAATTCAAGGTAGGCCGGAACGTCCTCCTTGTAACCGTAGGAGCCGGTCAGTGGGTTGCCTTCGTTGTCGAGAGCCACGTAGAACGGTTGTGCGTTGGCACCGAATTTGTGGCTCTGGAGATAACTCCATTTGTCGCCGATGGTGCGCAGGGTGCGTTTCCTGCCGTTGAGTTCAACCTCGATCGGCTCCGGGAGCGAGGCTTTGTCGTCTACGTACAATGAGATGAGCACATAGTCTTTGTCGAGTTTGGAGGCCACTCTCGGATCGGTCCAGACAGCTGCTTCCATCTTGCGACAGTTCACACAGCCAAAGCCTGTGAAGTCGATGAGCACGGGTTTGCCCTGTGCTTTGGCTGCTGCCATACCGGCTTCGTAATCTTTGTAGGTGGCCTCGACGGTATGGGTGTTGAGGTTGAAATCCTGCGTGTTGAGGGGAGGAGCAAAGGCCGATACAGCTTTGCAAGGGGCACCCCATAGTCCGGGAATCATGTAAACGGCGAAAGCCAATGAGCAGAAACCGAGCATGATGGCGGGAACGGGCATAGGTTTGTTCAGGTCTCCGCCGATTGCGTCTTGCTGAAATTTAAGCCAGCCGATGAGATAGCATCCGAGTGCGAAGAAAATGACAATCCAAAGCGAGAGGAAAACCTCGCGGTCGAGCAGATGCCAACCGTAGGCCAGGTCGGCCACACTGAAGAATTTGAGGGCGAAGGCCAGTTCGATGAAACCAAGCACTACCTTGATTTGCGTCATCCATGACCCACTCTTGGGACTTTTCTCCATCAGGGTGGGGAACATCGCAAACAAAGTGAACGGGATGGCAAGGGCCAGGGCAAAGCCTAACATGCCGATGGCGGGGGCCACCCAGTTACCCGATGTAACGGTCTCGACGAGCAGCAGACCGATGATAGGGGCTGTGCACGAGAAACTCACCAGCACCAATGTGAATGCCATGAGAAAGATGGAGAGCAGTCCGGTGGTCTTTGTGGCTTTGCTGTCTACGCTGTTTGCCCAGCTGTCGGGGAGTTTGATTTCAAACCATCCGAAGAAACTGACGGCAAAAACCACCAATAACAGGAAGATGAAAATGTTGAAAACGGCATTGGTAGACAGTGAATTCAGAGTGTTGGGGCCGAATATTGCCGTCACGCCGATGCCCAAAGCAAGATAGATTACCACAATGGAAATACCATAGGTCACGGCGTCGCGGATGCCTCGTTTCTTGTTATCCTTCGAGCGTTTCAGAAAGAAACTCACGGTCATGGGAATGATGGGCCATATACAGGGCATAACCAAGGCGAGCAGACCACCCACAATGCCCATGAGGAAAATGTACCATAGGGAATGGTTGGCTATGTCATTGTTGCCGCCAAACTGCTGCAGCTGTTTGATGACGGGCTTCCAGAGGTCGGCTATTGCGCTTTCGGAGAGGTCGGCGGTTGGGATTGCTGTCGCTGCGGTGACAGAATCAACCTGCTCCTCAGCCACAGTGTTTGTTTCGGGTTGGGGCAGGTCGGCCGGTGTGGCTGAGGTCTTGGGGCTCTCTTTTTTCTCGACATCCGGATTATCCTTTGCAACGGCAGGGCTTTTGCCCGACTGCCTGAAGTCTACGCTGGTAGGTGGCATACAGTTTTGGTCGTTGCACGCGCCATACTCCAAGTAGCCTTCAATGGTGTAGGAAGGTTTGGTGAATTTCACTTTCTGAACAAACTGCACGCTGTTCTCGAAATAGCGAAGCTTCATTTCGAAGAGCTTGTCGAACTGTGCGATTTCCTTGCCGCGAGCTTGTAATTTTCCAACCAACTCTACACCGTCGAGTTTTACTTTGTTGAACGTTGCGGAGATAGGGCCGTCGCTTCCAAGTTCGGTGGAATAGACGTGCCAGCCTTTGTCAATCTTTCCGGAGAAGACAATCTCGCCCTCTGCCGTTTTGTTAGTTTTGAGTTGTGTGGTGAATTTCACCGGCTCAAGCATCTGTGCGTCAGCCAAAAGGGTGACGAGCATCAGTAGAGCGAGGGTCATTGCTTTTTTCATAGGGAACATTCCTTATATCAATCTAATGGTTTGTTAATATCTATTGAACTATAATATAAATACATTCTTGTGTTGCATAAAGTAGCCAAGTATGTATTTAATTGATAATTTTTAACTTTGCCATATTGATTTTTGACTAAGTTGGTAGGTTGTTAAAAAAGAAAACAGCAGATTGTGCATTGTAAGATACAATCCGCTTTGCATGTCAAGAGTGCAGCGTGAAGTTGTCTTCGGTCATCCGTTTTTTCTTTCCGGTAGTGGGATAAGGCTGCTTGGATGGCGCTTTGCCCTTCAAGTTGTGCCTTGTTGTGGCCTTTCTAACAGACTGTTGCCATTTTTTTGGCAGGGGCAGAACGTGCTGCCCCTGTGTCTTTAGCTAATCTGTGAGCCGGGCTTTACGCCACTGAGCGTGGTAGTCACGGCCAGAGAGTCATCGAAATTGACGGCAGAAAGTATCATGCCTTGACTCTCGATGCCCATCATTTTGCGTGGAGCGAGATTGGCAATAAACAGCACGTCTTTGCCCACAAGTTGTTCGGGCTGATAGAATTTTGCAATACCAGAGAGGATGGTGCGGTCTTTTCCACTGCCGTCGTCGATCGTAAACTGCAACAGTTTATTGCTTTTCTTCACTTTTTCACAGGCCTTGATGTGCCCCACGCGGATATCGAGCTTCTCCCATTCTTCAAAGGCGATATTCTCTTTGAAAGGTTTTGCCTTATAGTCCTTGGCAGCAAGAGCAGCCTCGTTGGCAGCCTTTGTTGCGGCAAGTTTGTCGAGTTGGGCTTGGATGGCGTCGTCTTCAATCTTCTCAAAGAGCAGAGCGGGCTCGTTGAGTTTATGTCCCGGTTTGAGCAATTCGGTGCTTCCGAGTGCTGACCAATCTACGTCCTTCATGTCAATCATGTCGCGGAGCTTCTTGCTTGAGAAGGGCAGGAACGGCTCGAAAGCAATGGCGAGATTGGCCACGAGTTGCAACGAGATGTAGAGAATGGTCTCCACGCGCTTCGGGTCGGTCTTCCACACCTTCCAAGGCTCACATTCCGTGATGTATTTGTTACCGATTCGTGCAAGGTTCATGGCCTCTTTCTGTGCCTCGCGGAACTTGAACACATTGAGATAGCGTTCCACATTCTCCTTTACGTCCTTGAACTCTTGGATGGTCTGACGATCAACGTCGGTAAGTTCACCACAGGCAGGCACCACGCGCTCCCAGTATTTCTTGGTGAGTTGCAGTGCACGATTCACGAAATTACCATATACGGCCACCAACTCCGAGTTGTTGCGCTCCTGAAAATCCTTCCACATGAAGTTGTTGTCCTTCGTCTCCGGCGCATTGGCGGTCAAGACATAGCGCAGCACATCCTGCTTATCGGGGAAGTCGCGGAGGTATTCATGCAACCAGACGGCCCAGTTCTTGCTCGTGGAAATTTTGTCGTTTTCCAGATTGAGGAACTCATTTGCCGGTACGTTGTCGGGCAAAATGTAGTCGCCATGGGTTTTCAACATGGTGGGGAAGATGAGACAATGGAACACGATGTTGTCCTTGCCGATGAAGTGCACGAGCCTTGTTTCAGGGTCTTGCCACCATTTCTGCCATGTGCCCCACTGCTCAGGATTGCTGTCGCAAAGCTCTTTGGTATTGGAAATATAGCCTATCGGCGCATCAAACCACACATAGAGCACCTTACCGTCAGCACCTTCTACGGGCACGGGGATGCCCCAATCGAGGTCGCGTGTCATGGCACGGGGCTGCAAATCGAGGTCGAGCCAACTCTTGCATTGGCCGTAGACGTTGGAGCGCCACTCTTTATGGCCATCGAGAATCCACGCTTTCAACCACTGCTGATAGTCGTTCAGGGGCAAATACCAGTTCTTTGTGACTTTCTTGATGGGCTTTGCACCGGAGATGGTGGAATGCGGATCAATCAGCTCCTCAGGACTCAGGTCTGAGCCACACTTCTCGCATTGGTCGCCGTAAGCATTGGGATTACCGCAATGCGGACACGTTCCCATGATGTAACGGTCGGCCAAAAACTGATGCGCCTCTTCGTCATAGAGCTGCTCACTCTCCTTTTCGACGAGTTTTCCGTCATCATACAACTTCCTGAAAAAGTCGGAAGCAAACTTATGATGGGTCTCCGACGTGGTGCGACTGTATATGTCGAACGATATGCCGAACTCCTCAAACGAGTCCTTAATCATCTTATGGTAGCGGTCGCACACCTCCTGTGGCGTGATGCCCTCTTTCTTGGCGCGTATGGTGATGGGTACACCGTGTTCATCACTGCCACAGACAAACGCCACCTCCTGTTTTTTCAGGCGAAGATAGCGCACATAGATGTCAGCGGGAACATATACACCTGCCAGGTGGCCGATGTGCACACCGCCGTTGGCATAAGGCAGTGCGGCGGTGACGGTAGTACGTTTAAATTTCTTATCTTCCATTTTCTTGGACCTTTAATAGTTATGATGCAAAAGTACAAAAAGTAATTCACATAATATAATCGGGTGTTCATTAATTTATCGAAAGGTTTTCTATTTGTCTCCTATTGAGCGCTTAGCGCAGCTCTGTAGAACAAAGTTGGGAAGGCTAATTGTGTTATTGAGACGAATCCATTGACAAAAAGAAATGGGCAACTATTTATTTTTGGAGATAAAACCATGTACAACGTAGGGACGAACGGGCCGTTGTCCGCTTCAAGACAGAGGCACCAGATTCACGCACTTAAGAGTTTATCCTGAAAATACCGTTCTTATCCCGAACTCAGATATTGAACAATTAGAAATGGTTAATTATATGAACAAAAGGTCCTCTAATTTTTGCTTATTTAAAAATAAGTTTGCCTTCGCTTGAAATACGCCAAATATGCGGCATTTTGTAAATGCCTGACAGTCAGTGTTTTTGAAAAATAGGCCTTTGTTTTCCTATTTTATCGCCTGCGATTGAGTATCGAACGGCACGGCGAGAAGAGCGTAACCGCAGTGCGATTGGGCCTTTTTCGTACAGTCGATAAGGCCTAATCGTGTCATGAGAAAACCCCAATCGCAACACCTTTACGCATTTTGGCGATGCCCGGCCCAATTCTGACGAAAAAACATAGTCCTTTTTGCTCTGGATGACTCGAAAACAAGATGCACTTTTAAGGGTATAAAAGTTTACAAATTAGGCCTTTTCAGTGTTTCAAAAAATACCT
>CALKIW010000025.1 GCA_937995875.1 uncultured Bacteroidales bacterium
AAGCGAAATATTTCGGTTTCTTTGCCGGCTTGTACCTGTGACCATGAATTGTCCTTCTTGTTATATATAAAGCTAACTTCTTCGCCGGTAGGCAGCAAAATGTCATAGCCATCGGCTTTGGTCGTAACTGCATAATATTTTCCATCCTGTCCCATCACTTGTTTGGTGGTGCCCACTTTCATAGCCATAGGATTAGTTCCTGACCAGAACTCTATAGTGTTGAGGACAAGAACGTCTGCAACAGAGCTGACGGCATAGGCCGGTGAAATAACGAGGAAAATAATCTCATTGAGAAACTTGTTGTTTGTCGCATTCTTGTTCCAAGATGCTAATTTGTTGAATAATGCAAAAGAACCAACACAAGAACTTGCGAAGAAAGAGCAAGCCACAAGACATGCAGCTACTGATAAATACTTGATTTTCATACCTATAGTTTTAATTAATAAATAATTGATTGTAAATTTACAAATATTTTATTACAAATCGTGAAAAAGTAATGATTTTAACACTATTGAAGTCTATTGTGGAATTATATTGAATATTATAAATAGAATTGTTTTCCAACAATAGCATAGCTATACTTTATGGAAGCACACGTTATAAAAAGACGTTATCGTTTTGGGCCGAAAGGAAAGCGGGGGATTGCAAATAAGAAAAGTCCTTATCCTGCATTGGAGGCAGGACAAAGACGATATGTGTGAAAGTGATTAGGTAGTGTATCACCTAAATAGTCCCTAATATAAAAAATCAAAATGGTACGACTGGTTTCCAAAAATCGCTGATTTGATTGAGCTTCAAGTTCTTTTTCCAAACATTAGTTTTTATAAAATGCTCTTCATAAATAGCCCTGTCCCGCTCAGGATAAATATTACCTTGCCAATATTGCCTCAATTCAGCAACTTTGACGAGGCGTCCATTGGTGCATACATATTTGGCATATTTATTCTCTGCAGCAGAAACATGCCCCCTTGAAAGAATACACTTGTATTTGTCGCTGATTTTTGGATTAGGAATATCTCTGAATTCTTCTATTTTGTCATAATGTTCTGTTTCAGGATTCCACACACAAGCATCAAAATATTCTGTGCCTGAAGCTCCAAAACTGCCCAAATAAAACAACACGTCTTCTTTTATTCCGTCAAAGTTCAAATCAGTCAATAGACAACTATCAATACGTTCTCCATTTGGTACAAAATCATCGTTCTCAGGATATTTGTATCCGAAACGATGAATGGTCTTGTCTCCACGTTTAATAATCACTCCATAATCAACATCGTCAACCTCATGCTCTATAATAAGTCTTAGAGTGTCATCATTACTTTTCATAGAAGAATCTGAGGTTGCTGCATACTGTGGAACACATTTCGTTTTATTCTCAGTGCATCCCAATAGTAAAAGAGAACTACAAAAAACGAGTAGAGTTACATGTGATTTTTTCATACTACTATTTTTAAATTTATGATGACAAATATACATATATTTTTGATATTGTGTAAGAAAGAACAATTATTTTATACCGCAATATACACCAATGAAAGTCGATGCTTGGGAATATTGAGATAACACATCAAGGACATTATCGAAAAATTAAATAACAACCCCATAAAGAAAAACGGATTTTTAAAGCCATGAGATATGATGAAGACAAAAATAGTATAACTTTGCACTTGCTTATGGAATCCGCCTCCGAAAGTCAACCATAATAATATATTCTAAAATATTCCGATTTTTCTTTATCTCTCAAAATATTTTCTTTATCTTTGTTTTTAAAATACCGGCTATGAAGAAACTCAAGATATATCTTTTCATAACGTTACTGTCTCTATCCGTATCGACAATACATGCCCAACGGGGAAGGGTGAAACCTAAGAAAAAGGTTGCTGCTGTTGAGGAATCTCCTGAACAGAAATTGTATAAAACAATGTTGCCGACTACAGCAAAAGTTATGTTTATTGACAGTGTTGTAGTAAGTAAGGAGGAGTTTATCTCAAAGTTGCCCATCAATAATGCGGCAGGAAAACTGTCAGTGACATATTCCAATAGCAAGGAAATAATGTTAGGACAGTATGAGAACGATTTTGCCGACCGTCGTCTTTGCGCTAAAGGGGACACGACAGGTACGGCACTCTACAGCCAAGTTTTATTGGGAAATGGTTGGGGTAAACAGAACGCTTTAACTGAAATAAGTGAGGAAGAATATCCTTTCCAGAACTTCCCCTTTCTATGTACCGATGGAGTGACCTTGTTTTTTGCTGCCAAAGGTCAAAACAGCATTGGAGGATACGATATTTTTATGACAACTTTTGACAGTGATAAGGGAGAATGGTATGCACCGCAGAATTACGGACTACCCTACAACTCTACTGCCAACGATTATTTGCTGGCTATCGACGACTTGGACTCCTTAGGATGGTTGGTAACCGACCGCTTTCAGAATGAGGACAGTGTGTGTATCTATACTTTTGTGCCCACTTATCCCCGCTTGGATTTTGCTAATGAGGACTTAACCCAAAGTGAATTAGAAAACTTAGCCAAGATAAGTGACATTAGCCAAACATGGAGTTTCGGAGATAGACAGAAGGCACTTCATCGAAGGGACGCCATGATTGCGAGGACAACAGGAACACGATTCGGAGAAAATATGTGCTTTGTCATTAACGACGACCGAATTGTAAGTTCTGTGTCTGATTTTAAATCTGAGAAAAGCAGAATGCTCTATAAACAGTTGCAGGAATTACATTCCATGATGCAATCAACCCAAGAAGTTCTGGAAGACAAAAGGGAGAGTTTTGCGAAGGTAAGCAAGGGAGCAAAAGCAGACTTGACGCATGACATACTGCGGTTGGAGAATGAGCTCTCTCATCAAAATGCTGACATAAAATTACTGGAAAAAAAAATCAGACGACTCGAATTAACACCTTAAAATAATATATCATATAACTATTTAATAAAACAAGCAATTATGGATACTTATATTGCAGAATCAGAATTGATTATTAATGGTGATGGCTCTATATTCCATCTTCACCTTCGGCCGGAACAGTTAGCTGACAAAGTAATCCTTGTGGGTGATCCCGGACGCGTAAACTTGGTTGCTTCGCACTTTGAAAACAAGGAGTTTGAAGTGGAAAGTCGCGAATTTCGCACGGTGACAGGAACTTACAAGGGTAAACGCATTACTGTGGTGAGCACGGGTATAGGGTGTGACAATATTGACATTGTAGTTAATGAACTCGATGCATTGGCCAACATTGACTTTGAAACTCGTCATGTAAAACCGTCCCTGCGCTCTCTTACGCTTGTACGTATAGGTACTTGTGGCGGACTGCAGGAATTTACCCCAGTAGGCACTTACATTGCCAGTGAGAAAAGCATCGGATTTGATGGACTGCTTAATTTCTACGCCGGGCGGAATGAGGTGTGTGACCTTGAATTTGAAGAAGCATTCAAAAAACACATGAATTGGAATCCTCAGAAAGGTGCTCCCTATGTGATCGATGCCAATAAGGAAGCACTCGATCGCATAGCCTGTGACGATATGGTACGTGGTGTGACTATTGCCTGCGGAGGATTTTATGGACCGCAAGGACGTGAACTTCGTGTTCCGTTGGCAGATCCCAACCAGAACGCCAAAGTAGAAGCCTTTGAATATAAAGGCCATCGTATCACTAATTTTGAAATGGAGTCTTCGGCTTTGGCCGGGTTGGCCAAACTTTTGGGACACAAAGCACTGACCTGTTGTATGGTGATAGTCAACCGACGGGTTAAGGAAGCCAACACCGGATATAAAAACTCTATTGATGGACTGATTAAAACGGTGTTAGATAGAATTTAAGTTCCTGTTTCATAAAGAAAATAGAGCAATGACTCCTTTAAAGAGTCTGCTCTATTTTTATGTTAATTAATCTGTAGGCAAAACCACTCATTATGCTCAACACAGACACTATTGTTGCCTTAGCAACGCCTTCCGGAGGCGCCATCGGGATGGTAAGACTTAGTGGGTCTGACGCTATAACCATCACAGCACGCCTTTTTAAGGCAAAGAATACAAAAATCAATTTGTGTGAAGCACAAGCCAATACACTTCATTATGGCATACTTCATACATTAAAAGGCGATGAGATTGATGAGGTGATGGTAAGTGTATATCATGCTCCACACAGTTATACGGGTGAGGAGAGTGTTGAAATTACTTGTCATGGCTCAAGCTATATTATGCAAAGTGCTGTACATGCCTTAATTGATGCCGGAGCACGTCAGGCCCGTCCGGGAGAATACACACAACGAGCATATCTCAATGGGAAAATGGACCTGTCGCAGGCAGAAGCTGTGGCCGACTTGATAGCGTCTACCAATAGAGCCACTCATAAAATTGCATTAAATCAGCTGAAAGGACATTTCAGCAATAAACTTTTAATGTTACGGGATCAGTTGCTTAAGATGACCAGTCTTTTGGAGCTTGAACTTGATTTCAGCGATCATGAAGATCTGGAGTTTGCCAATCGCGATGAACTGAAAGCACTTGCCTGCACGATCAGCAACCATATCAAGTCTCTGACCCATTCTTTCGAAACCGGAAAAGCACTGAAGAAAGGAATACCTGTAGCCATAGTGGGTAAGACAAACGTGGGCAAAAGTACTTTACTCAATCAGTTGCTACGTGAGGAAAAAGCTATTGTCAGTGATGTGCATGGAACGACCAGAGATGTGATAGAAGACACTATGGAAATTCATGGGGTGACCTTTCGTTTTATTGATACAGCCGGACTGCGCCATACGCAAGATAAAGTGGAACGTATCGGTATTGAGCGAGCCTATCAAAAATTGGAAGAAGCGGTCATTGTACTATGGGTGATTGATCAGCAACCTACACAAAAGGAAATCGATCAAATTCTCTCACACATTGAGGATAAGAAGGTCATTCTTGTTAAGAATAAGGCAGACTTAGTTTCCTCCTCAAACGCCTCTTTATCTTTTCCTCCTCTCCTCTCTCCTCTTTTAAAAATATCCATTAGTGCTAAACATGGGCAAGGAATTCAAGAATTAGAGAAACTCATCTATGCTACCGCCGATATTCCGGAACTTGATGAGAACTCTGTCATCGTGACCAACGCCCGACATTATGAAGCCCTCAGCCGAGCCCAAATCAGTATCTCACGTGTAATTGAAGGATTGGACCTCAATCTTAGTGGAGACCTTCTTGCAGAAGACCTCCGTATCTGTCTTGAAGAATTGGCTGAGATAACTGGTGGCGCAATAACATCCAACGAAGTTCTTGGGAATATTTTTAAACACTTCTGCATCGG
>CALKIW010000026.1 GCA_937995875.1 uncultured Bacteroidales bacterium
GGCTTGGGCTTGACAGCATGCAATCCCAGCCATCCGGCGAACTCCTCGTAGGATTTACCAGTATCTGCACCGCCCTCTTTAAGAGTGTTGAATACTTCCTTACGGTTATTGTAGCCGTCTTTGCCTTTGGCTAAAAAGTAGTCGTTGAACTCTTTTTCTGAACCTATATCTGCGCCACCCTCTTTCAAAGTGTCGTATATCTGCTTTATTTTTGGATTAATCGGCATAATCTAATGATTTATTTGTGAATGGAAAAAGAAGAAAACCGTTTCTTTGGACTTTGAGAATAACCGCCACTGCTCGATGTCTTTGTGGCTGTACGGGATGTGGTATGCCCTCGCTTATCCTTTTCCGTGGTTGTAGTCCTGTCTGTCTTATTTTCTGCGTGGAATGTTCCATGTTGCTTAGCATAGGCATCTGCTGCCGCTTTCGTGCGGAACTTATGCTCACGCCCTCGTTCGTCGTATGAGGAAAACTCGCTGACATTGCTACGGTTGCTTGCTCTCGCAGAAGCATAATGCGCTGTAGCACTTGCACGCCTGTCGGCCGCTCCTGCACGGTTGGCTTCCTGTTTAGTCTGCTCCGTTCTTCCACGCTGCTGCTCTGTATTCACCTTAGCCTTCTGTAATGCAGAAGCATTGTCGGCTTCGGCTTTCTTCGTCTTGGCAATACTATCTACCGCATCAGCCTTGGCAGTCTGTTCACGCTTCTTATCAGGTTGTAAGTCGGAAAGCCATTCGTGTTCTTCTTGCTCCCGGTTGGCTTTCTCCCTTGCAAGTCTAATCCTTTCAGCCTGTGCCTCCATTTCCCTGATAGTTCTTGCACGGTCATTCTCAAGGTCGCCAATCCTCAACGAGTAATTAAGGTATCTATCCCTGTTTGCTTCACGCTCCGCTTTCAGTTTTTCCTGCCGTGCATCAGTCTTCGCCAGTTGAGTGTCATCAGAATTATACATATTGGGCGCATACTGTGAAGTGAAGTAAAGGTTAGACAATGCCCTGATACCATCACCAACGGCAGCAATGACACGCTTTGACCTTTCCCTCTTCTCACGCTTCTTACGCTCTTCCTCTGTCTCATTGGCTTTGGCATAGTCCGCTTGTGCTTTTTTCAGTATATTTATCTGATTATCATAACCGATGAGGTCCGCCTTGTGGTCGGGAATAGCCGATGTTGTAGAGGCTGGTTGTGATGTCTCTGCAGGCTGTGCAGGTTGAGATGCAGTAGGCGCATTATCCTGCTTTTGGGGTTGTGCCTCCTCGTTTGGCTTACTACCAGGAGCCCCTTGCAATGAACTGTCAATGGCAGGAGGTATGTTGCCCTGTGGAGCACCAGCAGGTTTTATTTGTTCATATCCTATTTTCGTCATAGCTTTGCTTCTTGTGGGTTACAATGCACTTCCGAGGTTTGAGGCAGCAGATGCAACACCCTGTGCTGCCTGTCCGATAGCTTCGGCTTTCTTCTGTTCGAGGTTGTTCAGTTGAGTTTGGATGTCCCTGTCATTCTGCTGATAGGTCTGCTCAATCTGGTCTTTGCGTGCCTCACCATTGACGGCAATCTGACTTGTTGCATCTGCCAAAGCCTGTGAGTTCGCTGCTTTCGTTGCTGCAACGCTTTCCTCTGTACCGCCCATCACGGCAGCAGCACCCTGTGCCGCACGGTTCCTGTTGCGAAATGCTTCTTCCGTCTTGGTGAGAATACGCTGCGCGTCTGCACGCTGTGTGGCATCCTCATTATAACGCTGGTCATACCATTTCTGATTTTTCTTTCGCTGCTCCTCAAGGGCACGCTTCATTCTCTTTATGGCTTTTGATGCCTTGATACCTCCGAAGATAGAGGCTGCAGCTCCTACACCTTCTCCGATAATACTTCCTAACATAGTCTGAAAAGTTTATGTTACAATACTTATAATTTGTGCGCTAAGATAATACCATATCTTTGCACATATATTTTAAGTATTGTCGCATGGCTAAAGGAAAGAAAACAGGTGGTCGTGTGAAAGGCACGCCAAATAAAGACAACCCATTGAAAGGGTACATAAGGGCTCACTCCGTGAAATACTTCACCGAAGTAGTAGCAGATGGGCTTACACAGTTTGAAATCGACCAAATGGGCTTGGCACCCGATGACCGTGTTAATGCGGAACTTCGATTGTTAGAGTTCCATCAGGCGAAACTCAAAGCCGTTGATGCAAACATCAACACGAATAATGTAACTATCACTATCGAGGACAAACTGCGTGAACTTTGCGAGGAGGAAGAAGATGATGAGTAATCTACTTCCTCTACTTGTAGAAGTCTAATATTCTCATTTTACTCATAGTTTTTATTAAGGTTAGAAGATTGTTTGGGCGTTCTGTACGTGAGTATGGAACGCTTTTTTTGTGTAGCAAAATTCAACCAAACGGCAACCAAACGCCAACCAAAC
>CALKIW010000027.1 GCA_937995875.1 uncultured Bacteroidales bacterium
AAGTAAAAAGTAAAACCTGTATGAGAATGATGTTCAATTGAATCGAACGGTTTGTATTTCATATACCCAATTCCCAACATTCCAAAAGGAACAGAAGGGAACTGCTTCTCGTACTACTTTTTCTGTCTATGTAAATTTTTCAAAGAACGACTCTTTCTTGAAAGAGAGCACAATTATCTGGCCACTCTTTTCAGTAGCTTCACGAAATAACACTATCAATTTTTACATTGTAAAGTTTTTCCTGAAAGTGTTTGCAAAGATAGTGCAAAATCTGATACCCTCCAAATTTTTCAGGATAAAAGTTGAAGTAAAGCGTTATTTCTTCCGAAATATTGACATAAATCAAGCGAAAAGGGGAGGTTTACAATCCCCAATCCGCTTGTTATTCTTTGTGCAAGTTCGTCGCCACCATATCATTTTATATAAAAGAAGCGAGAACATATCATATTAGGGGTGAAAATATGACGTGGGCAGATATTCTATTCAAAGTTAAGCTCAGGAGCTTTTTCCGCACCCGCAGCAGCCTCAAACTTAGTCATACGATCAAAGCCGAAAATTCCGGCAAACAGCATATTTGGGAATCTGCGCACGCCCTGATTATAGGTTTGCACAGCCTCGTTGTATTGTTGCCGGGCCTCATTTATTCTGTTTTCCGTACCTTCCAATTGGATCTGCAAACTTTTGAAGTTTTCATTTGCTTTCAACTCAGGGTAACGCTCTGCCACTACCATGAGTCTTCCCAACGCCTGAGAGAGTTCGCCCTGTGCAGCCTGGAATTGCTGCAACTTTTCCGGTGTAAGGCTTTCAGCGTCCAATTTGATTTGAGAAACAGACGCACGCGCCTTGGTCACTGCGTCAAACGTTTCTTTTTCGTGTTTGGCATAAGCCTGAACAGTTTTAGCAAGATTTGGGATCAGGTCGGCACGACGCTGATAGGTGGCTTGCACATTGGCCAAAGCCGTTGTGGCCTTCTCCTGGTTTTCCACCATACCATTATAGGCATTGCAGCCGCCCATACATAAGATAGCGATCAAGACGATGATGATCAGCCACAAAGATTTTCCTTTTTTCATATCATTATCATAAATTAAATTTTTCCACCTTAAATTATATTCTCACGTCTCACCGACACTAACCGTCCTCCTGTCTTTACCATCCGCCGCCGGCACCGCCGCCGCCAAAACTTCCTCCGCCAAAACTTCCTCCTATGGGTCCGCCGCCGGAGCCACCTCCGCCACCGAAAATGAATGGCGGAAACCAATCGTCATTGTTCCCTCGCCTGCCATGTTTTCGCGGTTTTTTCTTGACTATCCCATAAGTTTCAAGGATGTGCCGGATAAGCATAAGAATGGGGCTCCCAAAGAATATTAACAAAAATATTATTATCGCCAGCCAATCTTCCTCTGTCCATTCTTCAGACTGGTCTACTTTTGAAATACCCGTCTTCCCGGTTTTCAGCTTATTGTAGAGCGCCTTTGAAGTGTGCCACACTGCTTGATCGGTGTTGTTTAGCCTCATGTTGGCCACGATACACGCCCTGGCAATGTCGTCGCATTCCACATCGGTCAGTTCTCCTTCAAACCCCTTTCCCGGAGCAACAAAATATTTCCGGTCGCCAACGGCAATAACGACTATAAGGCCCCGCCTGTCCTTTTTGGTGCCCACACCGTATTTATTGCCAATATCCTGAGCCATACGGAAGCAGTCGGCATTTTTTACTTTACCGACCACGACAAACACCGTCTGCACACCACATTCCGTGTGCAGCTTTCTCAAATAGACATTCGACGAATCCAGAGCCGCATCAGACAGCAGCCCCTCCGGATCGCAGACATATTTCGTTTGGTCTTGCAGATGCACCATAGGCACATCGTCGGCCGTCCACACCCTTGCATTGGCAGACAACGCTACCAACGCCAACCATAAAAAGAGCACAAATCTAAAATGCCCAGACTTCATCAAACGTCTATTCTATTACTGTTTCAAAAAGAACAAATTTACAATTTGCTCAATTTATTTCTTGAGTTTAGCCCAAATCCACAACAATATAACGGCACCCACAACGGCAGTACCAATCTGTCCCAGCAATCCGCTCCATTCTATGCCAATCCATCCGAGCACATTGCCACCAACAAAACCGCCAACAAGTCCCAACAAAAGGTCTACCAAACAGCCTTGACCGTCATGACCCATAATTTTTCCGGCAATCAAACCTGCCAAAATACCTACAATAATTGTCCAAATCATAATTTCAATTCATTTGAAATTTAAAATTCTACACGACAAAGATACGTTTTTTTTCTGTAGCATCAAAGCGATTAACCGAAAAAATGTCTGTACATAGTTTGGCAGAGGGATTGGTCTAAATTCCAAGCCAGCTCCATGCCCACCCCTCTATCCTTTTGATATTTATAGACAAAAGTTTAATAGTCACAGCGGTATTTTAAGGATTCGGATGTAGGCAACAAGAGCCTGACAACGCAAAACACATTATTATATTATAACAGTTTTGCCTACCCATATTCTCGTCTGTCAATATTCTGCTGTAGAAAAACGGGAAAACTGAATTACAACTCAACAATAATCATTATATTTGCAAAAAGGGAAGACTTAAATATGGAGACAAAAGATTTTTGGGATGCCAACTCGCTTTTCAAGATAAAGCTGAAAGACGGAGCTATCGACGAGGCCCGACACTTGCTTTATCGCATGACACAGCTCTACCCGCGCATCATCGACAACGACCACATGGGCAATAAAGCCATTATCCATAACGCACTCCGGCTCGACAAGGCCATCGTGAATTTCAATCTTGCCTATTTCGTGCCATACGCCATACGTCTGGCCGATTCCGACTGGGAGGGCGTAACACGAAACGGGCGGATTATTCCGTCTCTGGGCCAACGCATCACCAACCGTCTGATGAAGGGCATTGCCAACCGGCCGGAAGAATATGTAAGGGGCGTGATGCCCTTTTTCAGAGTAGCTTTGCAACACAATCCCAGCAACAAAGACAATCTGCGCTACTTGGCTCAACTGTATGTCCGAGTGAAGCTGAAGTCACAGGCCATCGCTATCTATAAGAAACTGCTGCAACTCCACCAAGACAGTTATCTCTATGCAGAATTTGCCGAGTTGCTCACATCCGCAGACGACAGAGTGGCTCTGTTGTGCATGGCCATTATGCATCAGCACAACGAAAGCTACAACATGGGCAACCGCTACCATTTGGCCGAGCTGCTGCAAATGCCCGAACCCACCCGCGCCGCCTACGAAATAAATCGCAGTGTAGCGGCCAGAAAGAAGGCCAAACAGCCCATTCCTGCCGACGTAGACCGCATGGCACGTCTGCTTTCCGCCTATGCTCCGGTGACGGAAGCCGAACAAAAACTGTTTTACGAAAAACAAAGACCTATAGCCGAAAGGCTGATTCGTAGTTAGGAGACAATACTGAGAGCAGTTCTCCCAAAAGCAACACCAATGGGAAATGGCTTTCAAGCCACCAAAAGCAAGTCCGCAGAGACTAATTGTTTGAATTTAGAATAATGAAAGAAAAAACAATCATACAACCCGCAACCCGCCGTCAAGCATCGGAGATAGCCACGCTCATTATGCTGGCCATGGATCACGACTGCTGCAAGAACTTCGCGGGAGCACACCACACACTCAACGATTTCCATCGCATGATGACGCAGCTGGTGGAAATGGACGAGAGCCTATACAGTTATCGCAACACCCTGACAGCCGTAACACGCGAAGGCGATCTCATGGGTATTTGTACGGCTTATGACGGAAAGGATTTCAAGAAGTTCAGAGCATCATTCATCGAGGCCGCCCGACAACAGTTGCAGCAAGACTTCAGCGACATGACTGCAGAGACGTCGGCCGGAGAATTCTACATAGACTCTTTGGCCGTCAAACCCGACTATCAGGGGCGAGGCGTTGCTACAGACCTGCTCAGGGCCGTCATCAACAAACACGCCAACCATCAACCCATAGCTTTGCTGGTGGACAAAGCCAACCCCTTGGCCGAGAAGCTATATGCGCGTATGGGCTTCAAGACCGTAGACGAGACTACATGGGGAGGCCACGCCATGCGACATATGCAATACTTTCATAATTCATAATT
>CALKIW010000028.1 GCA_937995875.1 uncultured Bacteroidales bacterium
TCGGTCTATCGGCCCCTTGCTTATGTATGACACATTCCTGAAGCATAAAGGCGGGAATCGCAATCTGCGTGCCTATCAGGTGTCGCAGATGATCTACGACCAATCTCTGCATCACCCTGATACACCAAGACACCTACCTGCTGCGTCGCCTCATCGAGAAACAACAGGAAATGTTTCTCAAAGAGGGTGGCATTCGCGAACAAATGACGCGCGCAAGGATCAGCTATAGGAACGGGAAGGCGAAAGGATGACAGGGCTTCATCTGATCGGACGGGGCAGAATAGTCTGACTGGTCTGACCGGTCCCACCAGTCTGAGTGGGCTGAAAAATCGGACAAGTCCGACCGGTCCGACCGGTCCGACTATCTCTCAAGAATTATAACAACAACTATAAAATATGAACAACAATTTCAAAAGAACACTCCTGAGTGCCACATTGGCCTCTGCGGTGATGCTATCAAGCACCGACCCCGCGTCGGCACAAACGGGTGCCGCCAATCCACTGTTGCAAACCAGCAACCTGCCTTATGGCGCACCCGACTTCAGTAAGATAAAATACGAGCATTATCTGCCTGCTCTCAAAGAGGGCATCAGGCAGCAAAGGGCTGAAATACAGCGCATAGCCGACAACACAGAGAAGCCCACCTTTGCCAACACCATACTGGCCTATGAGCGTTCGGGAGTGCTGCTCGACAAAGTGGCAAGCATTTTCTACGGACTGACAAGTGCCGACAAAACAAAGGAAATCGCTGCTACAGAAAAGGAAATCACACCACTACTCACCGATCTTGAAAACGAAATATCGTTCAATGACAAGCTCTTTGAACGTGTGAAATATGTTTACGACAACGAATACAAGACACTGCAGGGCGAAGATAAGAAGCTGCTGGAAGAGTTATACAAGAATTTCGTGCGTTCCGGTGCCTTGCTTTCGCCCAATGACAAGGCGCGGATGCAGGAAATCAACAAGCGCATCTCTACCCTTCAGCAGGAGTGGGGAAACATGCTTCCCGACGCCACCAACAACGCTGTGGTGTGGGTAGACAGCAAGGAGGAACTCTCCGGTCTGAGCGATGCGGACATTGCCCAATGCAAGGAGGATGCCGAAAGTCATGGGGGCAAGGCTCCCTACTGCATCGTTATCGTGAACACCACGCAGCAAGCCATACTCACCAATCTCGACAACCGGGACTTGCGCCGCAGGGTTTACGAGGCTTCGATCCACAGAGCCGACGGCTCCGGCAAATTCAACACGTTCCCCCTCGTGGTGGAGATGGCTAAGCTGCGTGCAGAGAAAGGTGAATTGATGGGTTACAAAAACTACGCGTCGTATTCGCTGGAGCGAACAATGGCCAAGAACACGGACAATGTTTACCGTTTCCTCAAACAGCTCATCGCCGACTATACGCCAAAGGCCGATGCGGAAACACGGGCCATCGAAGCCTACGCCCGCAAGACAATGGGCAACGATTTTGAGCTTCAGCCCTATGATAGGTTCTACTATTCGGCCAAGATGAAGAAAGAGAAGTTCAACTTCTCGGATAACGACGTGAAGCCTTATTTCAACATCGACAGCGTGCTTGTCAATGGCGTGTTCTACGCTGCCCATCGCGTCTATGGTCTGTCGTTCAAAGAGCGCACCGACATTCCCACCTATCACAAGGACATGAAGGTCTACGAGGTGTTCGATGGCAACGGCAAACCGCTTGCCCTGTTCTATTGCGACTACTTCCGTCGCCCCACCAAGCGAGGCGGTGCATGGATGAGCAGTTTTGCCAAGCAGAGTCGTGAGCGCCATCAACTGCCCGTGATCTACAACGTGTGCAACTATGCCAAAGCACCTGAGGGCGAACCGACGCTCGTTACATGGGACGAGGTGACAACCATGTTCCACGAGTTCGGTCATGCCCTGCACGGCATATTGTCCGACTGCCAATACAATTCGCTGAGCGGCACAGCCGTAGCACGCGACTTCGTAGAGATGCCATCGCAGTTCAACGAGTCGTTTGCCACCATTCCGGAAGTGTTCAACCATTATGCCAAACACACCCAAACGGGCCAGCCCATGCCTGAAGAACTGAAGAACAAGATGCTCAATTCCATCAACTTCCACTCGGCCTATGCACTCGGCGAAAACCTGGCCGCTACCTGTCTGGACATGGCCTGGCACGTGATGGCGTCTAAAGACATTCCCACTGCCGACAAAGCCGACGCGTTTGAGACCCAAGCCCTGTCAGCTATCGGACTGCTCAACCGTCAGATTCCGCCCCGCTACTCCACGTCTTATTTCAACCACGTGTGGGGAGGTGGCTACGCAGCCGGTTACTACAGCTATCTGTGGACTGAGGTGCTGGCCGTGAACATCGCCGCATATTTTGCTGAAAAGGGAGCCTTGAAACCCGAAGTGGGACAGGCTTTCCGCGACATGATACTCAGTCGGGGCAACACCCGCGACCTGATGCAGAGCTTCTCGGCGTTCACCGGACTCAAAGCGCCCGACGCATCCGGACTGCTCAAGGCGCGCGGCCTGTAACAACGACAGCAGCTACATCGCCTTACATAACACAGCCGTGAAAGTGAACCCACTTTCACGGCTGTGTCATAATGATACCTGTCGTCCGTCAAGACGCCGTTTTCAAATCCAGAAACCCCTGCGACAGCTTTCCGCAGAAGAATTGTTCCGCACGTGCTCCAAACTTATGGGCTTATTCTAAACCAATCCACATCAATCCATCCGCGATTGGTAGTGCCCGTCGGCTCCTGAGCCACAAGTCCGATTTTCGCACCAATCCATTTGCCTTCGCGCATGGTGAAGGTCTTGCCCACAGGCTTGAACGTCTTTCCGTCGGTGGCGTAAGCAAAGTTCACCTGCCCGTGATCCACCTTCATTTGTAGATAAATCTCCTCGTGAATGGCAAACTGATAGTCGTTTTCGTCCTGCCCGGTCTTGTTCAGCGTGGCAAGCGTGGTCACTTCTTCCCTGCCCTTCTTATCGGCCTTGTTACAGGTTATCTGTTGCAATTTGAATTGATCGCCGACACGTTTCACCACCAAGGCCGAATAGTCCAACCCCATCATCACAATACCGCCGAACTGATTCTCGGCCTTACTGACGAGCTTGAGCTTTGCAGTGGCCGTAAACTTGTCCGCAGGCGTCTTCTGCAAGAGCAGATTGGGCGTGTTCCACAGGGTTTCATTGCTTTTCCATGTGTACAATCGGAAGAAGCCGAGCGACGTTGGCATACCGTAAGCCTGAGCATAATTGGCGTGCCACTGCCATTGCTTGCCCAGCATCGGGGCGTTGAACTCGTCGCTCTCCACAGGATTCATCACGACTGAGGAAGCCGATTTGGGTTTACGATAAGTGGTGTACGGCTCTCCGCAATAACCCTTCTTGGGTACGCGTCCCATCACGGGCCAGTTGTCTTTCCACGTCACCGGCTGCAGGTGTACCACACGCCCATACGCCCCTTTGTCCTGAAAATGCATAAACCAGTCCTCTCCGGCCGACGTGTGTATCCACGCACCCTGATGCGGTCCGTTGATATCCGTCGTTCCCTGAGCCAGCACCTTTTGGTATTCATAAGGCCCATAGGGACTTCTCGACCGCATGGCCACTTGGAAACCGGTCGCCACTCCACCAGCCGGAAACATGATCCAGTACCACCCGTCACGCTTATAGAACTTGGGGCCTTCGGCTGTGCGATACTCCGTTCCGTTGCCGTCGAACACAATAACGGGCTCGCTGATGGCTTTTGTACCCTCCTTGTTAAGTTCGCGGACGGTGATGACAGAGGCAAAACGGTTGCGACTGTTGGCCCAACCGTTGGCCAGATAACATCTGCCGTCATCGTCCCAGAGCGGCGTGGTGTCTATCATTCCCTTGCCCTCTATCACCAACACCGGGTCTTCCCACGTTCCTGCAGGGTCTTTGGTCTTCACCATGAACACGCCGTTGTCGGGATCTCCCCAGTAGATATAAAATTCTCCGTCGTGGTAGCGGATGCACGGAGCCCACACACCATTGCCGTGAGCGGGTTTCCCGGAAAACAAACTGTCGGGCACCAGTCGCTTCACGCCGTGCCCGATGATTTCCCAATTCACCAAGTCGCGGGAATGGAGAATCGGCAAACCGGGTATACAGTTGAACGAACTGGCCGTCATATAATAGTCGTCGCCTACGGCAATGACGTCCGGGTCGCTGTAGTCGGCATTGATAACGGGATTGGTATAAGTGCCGTCGCCATTGTCGGGACACCACACTTGCGACTTATATTGAGCCGATGCCGCGACGGGCAGTGCCATGAATAAGGTCAGAAGGATTTGTTTCAGCATCATTGTTTTAGTTTGATTTCGTATATTTAATTGTAAAGCCTCCCCTTATGGAAGATAAAGGGAGGCCGAAATAGTTTTGTTTTGGTATAGAGTTTACCATCTATAACGCAGGTCGTCTGCCTGCCACATTCCCTCACTCTCAATAAGAGCAGAGCGGAATAATGTTGCAATATTCAGCCACTCATGGAAAGAGCAAGGCAAAATAGTGTTGCCACATTCCCCCACTCACAATAAGAGCGGGGCGGAATATTATTTGCAATGCAATGCTACGATGGTCTCATAGAGTTCCTGACGGCCGCTGATCTGCTTCGGCTCACCGTTCTTACGAGCGTAGGCCACAAGGTCTTCAAGGCTCATTTCGCCATTCTCAAACCGCTTGCCCTCGCCGGCATCAAAACTTGCGTAGCGTTCCTTCAGCATTTCGGGCAGCGGACTTTCGTCCATGATGGCCGCAGCATTGATGAGTGCACGCGCCATAGCGTCCATGCCGCTGATGTGGGCAATAAACACATCCTCAGGGTCGGTGGAGTTGCGGCGCAGCTTGGCATCGAAGTTGGAGCCACCCGTGCCCAGTCCACCGTTGCGAATAACCTGCAACATGGCTTGCGTCAGCTCAAAGTTGTCGATGGGGAACTGGTCAGTATCCCATCCGTTCTGCGCGTCACCCCGATTGGCGTCGATGGAGCCGAGCATACCGTTATCCACGGCGACTGCCAGTTCGTGCTCAAAAGTGTGACCAGCCAATGTGGCGTGATTCACCTCTATATTCACCTTGAAATCCTTGTCCAGTCCGTGCGCGCGGAGGAAACCTATCACCGTTTCGGTATCCACGTCATACTGGTGTTTGGTCGGCTCCATAGGCTTCGGCTCTATGAGGAACGTGCCCTTGAATCCCTTGCCACGTGCATAATCGCGGGCGGCGGAAAGCATATTGGCCAGATGATTTTTCTCTCTCTGCATCTGGGTGTTGAGCAGAGACATATAGCCTTCGCGTCCGCCCCAGAACACATAGTTCTCTCCGCCGAGCTTGATGGTGGCGTCAATGGCGTTCTTTATCTGCACGGCAGCACGCGCAACAACGTCGAAATTCGGATTCGTGGCCGCACCGTTCATGTAGCGCTTGTGGCTGAACACGTTGGCTGTGCCCCAAAGCAGCTTCTTCGTGGGGTCGGCAGCCATCTTCTCTTTCAGATAATCGGTAACGGCTGCAAGGTTGGCTTCGTATCTGTCGATGTCGTCATCGGGATCTACGAGGTCCACATCGTGGAAGCAAAAATACTCTATGCCAAGCTTGGTCATAATCTCAAAGCCGGCATCAACCTTATCCTTGGCACGCTGAACGGCATCCGCAGACTCATCCCATGCGTAGGTGCGGGTGCATCCACCAAACTGGTCGCCGCTGGCTGCACCCAGTGTGTGCCACCAGGCCATAGCAAACCGGAGCCAGTCTTTCATCTTCTTGCCTTTGATGACACGCTCCGGATCATAATAGTGGAATGCCATTGGGTTCTTACTTTCTACGCCCTCGAAGGGAATCCTACCCACTGAGGGGAAATACTCTTTTGCCATAATCTTTGTTTTTAGTTATTGATGATTGATCATTATCGTTTGTTTATATGCTGCCGGAGGCACGTATCGGCTGTCGGCCGACACCCGAAACGTCCACCCGCTATCTCCGCATTTCGCCTGCTAAAACGGCCTTCCATCGCTCGTAGGCTGCCTTGCATTCGGCCGTCTTCTTCGCGTCCGGCTCGATAAATGCCAGTTCCTTGAGTGTGGCAAAGGCTTCCTCTTGGTTGCGGTATATTCCGCAGCCCATACCTGCTCCCTTGGCGGCTCCCACCGATCCATCGGTTTCGTAGAGTTCGATGGCCGCTCCGCTGGTTGTTGCCAACGTGTTACGGAACGTCTCGCTGAGGAACATATTGGCCCTGCCGGCATGAATTTTACGAATATCCATGCCTATCTGCTCCATGATTTCCATGCCGTAGCAGAACGAGAACACAATGCCCTCCTGAGCGGCGCGCATGAGATGGGCACGGGTGTGCTGATTGAAATCAAGCCCGTGCACGGAACAGCCCAGCTCACGGTTTTCCATGACGCGCTCAACTCCGTTGCCAAAGGGAATCACGGTGAGTCCCTCACTGCCGACAGGAACAGTGGCGCACAGGTCGTTCATCTCGTCATAACTCATGCCTTGCGGCGCAACATTGCGGCGTACCCACGCATTCAGGATGCCACTGCCATTGATACACAGCAGCACACCGAGCCGGGTTAGCTCCTGCGTATAATTAACGTGGGCAAAGGTATTGACACGGCTCTTTTGATCATAGTTCACCTCGCCCAACACCCCATAGACCACGCCCGACGTGCCCGACGTAGACGCAATCTCTCCCGGATTGAACACGTTGAGGCTCAACGCATTGTTCGGTTGGTCTCCGGCCCGATAGGAAACGGGAATGCCCGGCGCGAGACCAAGTTCGGCAGCCACGGCCTTGCTGACTCTGCCCTGCACGGCAAACGTAGGCACCACATCGGCCAGCAAGTCTCCGGAGAAACCATAATAGTCTAACAGGAAATCGGCCGGCTGCTGCTTCTCGAAATCCCAAAAGATGCCCTCGCTCAGTCCGCTGATAGTGGTATTCATCTCACCCGTGAGCCGCATGGCGAGATAGTCGCCGGGCAGCATAATCTTGTGGATTCGTTCGTAGATTTGAGGCTCGTTCTCCTTCACCCATGCCAGTTTTGCCGCCGTGAAGTTGCCCGGCGAGTTGAGCAGATGGCGCAGACAGAAGTCGGGGCCAAGCTCGTTGAAGGCGCGTTCACCATAGGGCACGGCGCGCGAGTCGCACCAGATGATGGCATCGCGAAGGGCGTTCCTGTCCTTATCGACACACACCAGCCCATGCATCTGATAAGAGATGCCAATGGCCTTGACGTCATTGCCTGTCGCTCCCGTGTCGGCCATAATCTTCTGCAAAGCCAATTTGGCATTATCCCACCACATTTGCGGGTCTTGCTCGGCCCACCCGGCCCTGACTGCCTTGATGGGAGCTTCGTGTTCGGGGAAAAAGGCAGTGGCAGCTATGGCGCCGGTCTCAACATCGACGAAAGAGGCTTTGACGCTGCTGGAGCCTACATCAAACCCCAATAGATATTGTTTTTTCATACTTCTGTTTTCAATAATAGATGTCATTACAAATTAAGATCGATTTCATCGCAAAGATAATCAAAACTTACCAAAACCGCAACTTAGAAGCCCATAAAATTCTATAAAATTTTACACTACCCTAACGCTTTCCCATCTTTCATCACTCATCATTCTCCTTTCTTCACCCCTCACTCTCCGTTCTAAATTTCATGCTTCACTCCTCCCTCTTCAGTCTTCACTTTGATTTTTATTCTTCACTCTTCCCTCTTCATTCCTCACTTATTTTTACCTTTTTTTCTCAATTATTTTCCGGTCTTCCAGCGCAAAAAGGACTATTTTTTTTCGTTAAAACCGAGCTGTGTGTTCCCAAAAATTGCGAGGTTGCTGCGATTGAGACCTTCTCATAGCATGGTTAGGCCTTAGCGGCATCGCGACTAAGCCTCATCCGCCTTGTGGTTAAACCCTTCTCGCGCAGCCGTTTGATATGCAACCGCGAGGGGAAAAACAGTGGTCAGCAAGGCACCATTCCTTAAACTCCAGATTATCAGCCAACTACAAAATCTCGAAATTTGAGCGTATTTCCAACGAAGGGACATTTATTTTCAAATACGCGAAGCATTTTGAGGCTTTTGTCAAGAAAATTGGCTACTTAAAAAGGCACGAAAAACAGTCATGCCCTCCTCGCTGAGCGCAAAACTTAGCGGCTTTCTATTATTTTTATAAAAAAAACATGCTCCCAAATACTAATTTTGAAGTGCCTTCGTTATAAACTAATGAGGGTGTATTGACACCCTTTGCCTATTGAAAGCAAATGAACTATCATTTCGCCGGGTACTAAAACTCGTAAAAACCTAACTTATCAATAATGAATACAACAAACGACAAAGGCAGTAAAGCCTATCTTGCCTCCATTGTGATGGTGGCAGTGCTCGGCGGTTTACTTTTCGGTTACGACACCGCCGTCATTTCCGGCGCAGAAAAAGGCTTGCAGGCCTTCTTCATGGGAGCCGACGATTTCAGCTACACCAACGGCATGCACGGCATTACCTGTGCCAGCGCGCTCATCGGCTGTATCATCGGCTCGGCCCTCTCCGGTCTGTTGGCCTCCAGATGGGGTCGGAAACAGAG
Source organism: uncultured Bacteroidales bacterium (assembly GCA_937995875.1). Taxonomy (GTDB): domain Bacteria; phylum Bacteroidota; class Bacteroidia; order Bacteroidales; family Bacteroidaceae; genus Prevotella. The sequence goes on from CALKIW010000028.1 coordinate 8,614, forward strand.
CCTCATGTTCGCGGGCATTCTGTTTTTCATCTCCGCTCTGGGAAGCATGGACCCTGAATTTCTGTTTTTCGAACACGGACAACCTTCGATGGAGCTTCTTGTGGCCTTCAACATCTACCGCATCATCGGTGGTGTGGGCGTAGGACTGGCTTCGGCCATCTGCCCCATGTATATTAGCGAGGTGGCACCGAGCGGAATACGGGGAATGCTGGTGAGCTTCAACCAGTTTGCTATTATCTTCGGCCAGCTGGTGGTCTACTTTGTCAATTTCATGATCTTAGGCGACAACGTCAATCCCGTCATCGAATTGGTTAATGGCGTAAACCAAATTCTCAACCCCGAAGCCGCCACATGGACCATCGCCACCGGTTGGCGCTATATGTTTGGCAGTGAGGCCGTGCCCGCCGGACTGTTTACCATGCTCATCTGTTTCGTACCCGAAACACCGCGCTATCTCGTCATGACCGGACGCACCGAGCGTGCACGCAGCATCCTCGCACGCATCAACGGCAGCGTGAAAGCCGACGAGATTGTAAGCGATATCAAGAATACGCTCACCGAGAAGACCGAACGCCTGTTGGCCTACGGCTGGGTGTGCATCTTTGTGGGTATCATGCTGAGCGTGTTCCAGCAGGCAGTGGGCATCAATGCCGTGCTCTACTATGCGCCGCGCATCTTCCAAGACATGGGCATGGCCAACCCGATGGTGCAGACCGTCATCATGGGCATCGTCAATATCTCGTTCACACTGGTGGCCGTGTTCACTGTGGAGAAACTCGGTCGCAAACCCCTGCTCATCTGGGGCTCCATCGGTATGGGTATCGGTGCGCTGGGAGTGGCCCTCACCTTTGGCAACGAAGCCATGAGCATGGTCACCATGTTGTCGATCATGGTCTATTCGGCCAGCTTCATGTTCTCGTGGGGGCCCATCTGCTGGGTGCTCATCGCCGAGATATTCCCCAACACCATTCGCGGCAAGGCAGTGGCCATTGCCGTGGCGTTCCAATGGATATTCAACTGGATTGTCAGTTCCTCGTTTGTGCCGATGTTTAACCTGCACCTGCAAGAGGGCGACCATTTCGGTCACTGGTTTACCTACGGACTTTACGGAACGATCTGTTTCGTTGCAGCCATCTTTGTGTGGAAGATGGTGCCCGAAACTAAGGGTAAGACACTCGAAGATATGAACAAACTCTGGAGACCGGAGAAATAATGGTCTGTCTGAAACGTGACAGGCCGGCCCTTCCGTTGGCCAAATAACGTTGCCCGTTGTCGCCTCCGAGCGACAACGGGCTTTCTTTTTAGTTCCTCCTCCCGCCGATAGACTCGGCAGGGGGCTGTATGCGCGATGTAAACGACACCGGTGGCATACGGCCCGTAGCAGGGTTTACCTTATTATATAATACGCTGTCATCATCTTATAATACCCCATCATCGGGCATTACAGAAACAACATGCCGACCCGGAAAAACACCGCCGACACCACCCAAGCCAGAACAGTGGTGTAGCCGGCTGCAAAGAGTGCCCATTTCCACGACCCACTCTCTTCCTTGATGGCTGCAATCGTGGCCACGCAGGGAAAATAGAGCAACACAAAAAGCAGGAAACTGTACGATGTGAGCACGGCTATAGGTGCGGCTTCATCCATGCTCACCCCGTGAAGCTGCGCCACTTCGGCCGTCATCCGGTCTCGCAGTTTCTCGAATTTACCACCGTCGCCCACCGCATCAGCGTCGGCAAAACTGTCGTCGTTGGCATAGAGCACGCCCAATGTGGACGCCACAATCTCCTTAGCCCCCACGCCGGCCATCAGTCCCACATCGAGTTTCCAACTGAATCCCTGCACCGCGAACACGGGTTCTACCGCTTTGCCGATGCGCCCGATAAAACTCTGCTCCTGCTGTTGCTGTGCAGGCAGTGTGTCGTCGTGCGGGAAATAGCCCAACGCCCAGACTATAATGCTGGCCACGAGGATAATGCCTCCCATCTTTCTGAGATATTGTTTGCCCTTGTCCCAAGTGTGGCGCACCAGTGCCTTGCCCGTCGGGAAACGGTAAGGGGGTAACTCCATCACAAAGGGCGTGTCTTCACCTTTGAACACTACGGTGGTGAAAAGCTTACTCATCACAATCGCTATCAGCACCCCTATAAGATACAGCGACATCATGATGAGCCACTGCGCTTTCAGGGCAAAGAATGTTCCCACGATCATGACATAGATGGGGATGCGGGCTTCGCAGCTCATCAGTGGCAGAATGAGCATCGTCACCAAGCGCGACCGGCGGCTCTCAATGGTGCGCGTGGCCATGATGGCGGGCACGTTGCAGCCGAATCCCATGATGAGCGGGATGAAAGACTTGCCGTGCAAACCTATTTTGTGCATCAGACGGTCCATGATAAACGCGGCGCGCGACATATAGCCCGAATCTTCCATGAACGAAATAAAGAAGTAAAGAATGAGAATTTGCGGCAGAAATACAATCACCGCGCCCACGCCGCCGAGTATGCCGTCTACGATCATAGCCTTCACGGGACCGGCCGGCAACAGCGTGCTCACCTCGTCGCCAAGCCATGCCACGAAGGTCTCTATCCACTCCATAGGATAGGCTCCGAGCATGAATGTGGCAAAAAACATGACGCAAAGTACGAGCAGAAAAATAGGAAAGCCCACCACGCTGTGGGTGAGAATGCGGTCGAGCAGGTGGGTGAGCTTGTAGGTATCTTCCTTAGTGCCGGTCTGGTAGTTGGCCTCTTTGAGTGCGCCGTTGATGAATCCGTATTTGGCATCCATAATCAGCGTCTCGGTGTCCATATTGGTTTCCTCCTTCACACGAGAGGCCGTTTTGTTGCGATGGCGGAAAATCTGGTCAGCATCGGGCAGCGTGCGTATATATTGCTCTACCTCACTGTCGTTTTCCAGCAGTTTGATGGCCAGATAACGGGTGGAGATACGTTCGCGAAGGTGTTCTTCCTGCTTCAGGTGTTCCTGTATATAGGCGATACCGTCTTCCACTTCATGACCATGATTGATGTGGATATGGCGGAAGTAAGGCTCTTTGTCCTCCGTGCCCTCATAGATTTTGATCACCATGTCGAACAGTGCCTTCACTCCCTCGCCCGAAGTGAAGACTGTGGGGATCATGGGCACTCCGAAAAGCTCGGAAAGTTTGCCGCAGTCTAAATGATCGCCGCGACGACGGCTCTCGTCAAACATGTTGAGCGCCACCACCATGCGCACGTGCATATCGATGAGCTGGGTGGTGAGGTAAAGATTGCGTTCGAGATTGGACGAGTCGATGACATTGATTACCACGTCGGGGGTTTTCTCTACCAGTTGTTTCCTCACATAGAGTTCCTCCGGAGAATAGGCCGACAGCGAATAGGCACCGGGAAGGTCTACCAGATTGATGCGATAGCCCTTCCAAGAGATATGGCCCTCTTTGGCATCCACCGTCACACCCGAATAATTGCCCACATTCTCGTGGGCTCCCGACACAAAGTTGAACAGCGACGTCTTGCCGCAGTTGGGGTTGCCCACCAAGGCCACGTTGATGCTTCTGCGCTTTGCCAGCGCAGCACTCTTTACCTGTGCCTCACTCAGTTCGCCGTCGGAAGACGACACAGAAGTTGGCGCCGTGCCGTCGGAGGAGACTGAGTTTTCGGCCTTGCGGCCTTTGTCATGATCCGGCAACTGCCCGGCCATTTTCAGCTTGGCTGCTTCTTCGCGGGTCATCACTTCTATCAGGGCAGCCTCACTGTGGCGAAGGCTCACCTCGTAACCCATGACTCTATATTTCACGGGGTCCTTGAAGGGAGCGTTCAGCAATACTTCCACCTTCTTGCCCTTGACAAATCCCATCTCGACAATACGTTTGCGGAAGCCACCGTGACCCAAGACTTTAACGATGACAGCACTTTCGCCCGTACGCAGTTCTGATAATTTCATATATGCACCTTTACCGAATTGCAAAGATACTAAAAAACGGACATAATAGGGATGAAAAGACATCTTGTAAACCCAAGAATACCTACAAATGGGGATAGCTGGTGTAAAACCTGCCGAAACATCCTCACAAACAATGAGCCGCAACAGCAGTGCCACAACAAGCGGACCATAGGGACGAAATCAACATGAGTTTATAAAAAACGGACAGAATGACAACATTACGAGAGTTTTTATTAACTTTGCAATAAAGACACATGGTTATGAAGGAAATAAGTTGGGGATTTATTGGTTGCGGAGAGGTGACCGAGAAGAAGTCGGGGCCGGCGTTCAACGAGGTGCCGGGCTCTCACGTGGAAGCGGTCATGGCCCGCAACGAGGAAAAGACACGGGCTTATGCGGAGCGTCACCACATTAAGAAATGGTATACCGACCCGCAACAGCTCATCAACGACCCCGAAGTGAACGCCGTCTACATCGCTACCCCGCCATCGAGCCATGCCACTTTCGCCATCATGTCGATGAGGGCCGGGAAGCCATGCTATGTTGAGAAACCACTGGCTGCCAGCTATGAAGACTGCATACGCATCAACCGCATCAGTAAGGAGACCGGAGTGCCATGCTTCGTGGCCTACTATCGCCGATATCTGCCTTATTTCCGGAAAGTCAAAGAGATTGTAAACGATGGAACTTTGGGCAAGATTCTCAACGTCCAGATACAATTTTCGGTACCTCCGCGCGACTTGGACTACAACGTGAATGAGAGTCGTCCCTGGCGTCTGCAACCGGACATTTCGGGTGGTGGATATTTCTACGACCTCGCGCCTCACCAACTCGATTTGCTGCAAGAGATGTTTGGGGTGATTGTCCGTGCACACGGCTATCCTGCCAACCGAGCACATCTGTATGAGGCCGAAGACACCATCAGCGCCTCTTTCATCTCTGCCAGCGGCATTCCGGGCAGTGCATCGTGGTGCTTTGTGGGTCACGAGAGTGCGAAAGAAGACAGCATCACAGTGGTGGGCGACAGAGGATCGCTGATATTTTCGGTATTCACCTACATGCCCATACGCCTCATGACAGGCGAGGGCGACATACAGATTGAAGTGCCCAACCCCGTATATGTGCAGCTGCCAATCATTCGTTCGGTTATAGAACACCTGCAGGGCATTGGCCAATGCAACTGCACGAGTGTGAGCGCAACGCCGGTAAACTGGGTGATGGACCGCATACTGGGTAAATTCTAAATGAAAACCGCGATAAAACTATATTGCTTCGTGCTGCTGGCGATGGCATCGGGACAGGTCCGTGCATCAGCCACAGACAGTCTGCCCGAACAGCACAAAGAATACTCCGGGCATCAACTGCGCACACCTTTCCTCAACAAACTATATCAGTGGGTGAAGGAGTTTTCGAGCGTAGACACCAACTACATTGAGCCGCAACGCTACAACTACACTTTCATGATGCAAAACACCAACACCTATGAGGTGTATCATCTGCGCAACCATAAGGAGCAGGAAGTGGTGTTTTCTCCCCGTCCGGCCTACAAAGTGGGTCCGTATTTTGGGTGGAGATGGATTTTCTTGGGCTACACCATAGACCTGACGCAATTTAAGAACGGTGACGGACGTCAGGATTTAAACGTGAGTTTTTACAGCAGTCAAATCGGAATGGACCTGTTTTACAGGAAATCAGGCAACAGCTATCGGGTGAAAAGACTGACGCTGGGAGACAATATAGACACCACTCCCATGAAAAACGCTCAGTTCGAAGGGTTCAATTCCAGTGTGAAAGGATTTAATCTATACTACATTTTCAACCACAGGAAGTTCTCCTATCCCGCTGCCTACAGCCAGAGCACGGTGCAACGGCGGTCGTGTGGAAGCGCAATCGGTGGCATAGGGTACACCAAACATACCCTGAATGTGGACTGGCAGGAATTTGACAAACTGATAGAGGAACGGATGGGAGGAACTCTTTCTACGGTAATTCTTGACACAACGGCGATAGCGGGCAACGTGTCGTACACCGACTACTCGCTCTCCGGAGGGTACGCCTACAACTGGGTGTTTGCCTATAATTGCCTCTTAGACATATCGTTGCAGACCGGACTGAGCTACAAGCGAAGCACGGGAAACACCAACACATCCACTTCCGGCTTCCTGAAGAATTTTGATTTTAAGAACATCAACGTAGACGGCATTCTGCGCATAGGACTGGTTTGGAACAACACCCGATGGTTTGTCGGTGCAAACAGCATTTTCCACACCTACAATTACAGTAAAAGCAGGTTTTCGACAAACAATATTTTTGGGAGCGTGAACTTCTACGTGGGGTATAATTTTGGTAAAAGATAAGCTATGATAAAATACAAAACAATGGTCCTCGCTGTCGTCATGCTTTACATTCCGACAGGCAGTGAGGCTGCCACACCTGACTATTGGCGCAGCGACTCGGTGAAAGTAGTGAGATTGTTGAATCAGGCCGCCAAGCTCGACAGCAGCACCAACTACATGGTTTACTTCGCGCGCCAACTGAAAGGACTGCCCTACGTGGGCAAGACTTTGGAGAAACACCCGGAGGAAAAGCTCGTGGTGAATCTCCGGCAGATGGACTGCACCACCTATGTGGAGTCGGTATTGGCCCTCACCCAGTGTGCTAAACAAGGCACAAAAAACTTTGAGGATTATTGCCGAAACCTGCAACGCATACGCTACAAGAATGGCGACATACATTACATCAATCGTCTCCACTATTTCTCCTATTGGATAGAGGAGAACGTCAGGAAAGGAATCGTTGAACTGGTCGAAGGTGACAAGAGTCTGTTTTCGGCCATACAGACCGTACAGGCCAACTACATGACAACCCATGCCAGCGCTTATCCGATGCTCACGAAAAACAAAAAATGGATTTCCGGCATACGGAAAATGGAAGAAGCCATCACGGGAAACAAGTATGCCTATATTCCCAAGACCAAACTGGGAGACAGCAAACTGCTTCGCCGGACTGTCCACGACGGTGATATCATCGTAATTCTGACGTCAAAACGCGGGCTTGACACGAGCCATATAGGCATCGCTATATGGCACGACGACGGGCTCCACATGCTCCATGCTTCGAGCCTTCGACATCGTGTGGTGGAAGATCCGAAGCCATTTAAAAGATACATGATGGAACAACGCTCACACACAGGCATTCGCGTGGTGCGTCCTTTGTAAGAAAAAACGGTAGGAGCTCGCGTCCCGGCGCATAAAAAATCCCTTCGGAATAGGATTTAATCCATATTCCGAAGGGATTTTATTTTGATATATACTTACTGTATAAGTATTTCGTTCAGATAATTATTTCTTGTCCAAGTCGGCCTTCAACTTAGCCAGAACATCAAGATCGCCCAGAGAAGTACCTGCTGCTACGTTGTTGATAACAGGAGTATCGTTCTGTTTGCGACCGCTATGACGGCGTACCTTCACATCGTCCTTGCCCTCCTCGAATGTGCGAGAGTGAGAAAGAATGATACGGCGAGAGTCCTTGTTGAACTCGATAATCTTGAATGGCAACTCCTCACCAAGCTTGGCCTGAGAGCCGTCTTCCTTAGTAAGATGCTTAGGCGTTGCGAAACCTTCACCACCTTCGTTCAAGGTGATTACGGCACCCTTGTCCATCATCTCGGTAATCTTACCCTCGTGTACAGATCCCGAAGCATAGGTTGCCTCGAATTTGTCCCAAGGATTCTCCTCCAGCTGCTTGTGGCCGAGGCTCAAGCGACGGTTTTCCTTGTCAATCTCAAGCACCATTACTTCGATGTCAGCACCAACGGTAGTGAAGTCTGAAGGATGTTTAACCTTCTTTGTCCATGACAAATCTGAAATGTGAATCAAACCGTCAACACCCTCTTCGAGTTCTACGAAGATACCAAAGTTGGTGAAGTTGCGCACCTTAGCAGTGTGTTTGCTGTTTACAGGATATTTGGTTTCGATAGCTTCCCATGGGTCATCCTTGAGCTGCTTGATACCGAGAGACATCTTGCGCTCCTGACGGTCAAGCGTCAGGATAACGGCCTCAACCTCATCGCCTACGTGCAGGAACTCCTGAGCAGAACGGAGATGCTGGCTCCAAGACATTTCTGAAACATGGATCAGACCCTCAACACCGGGCTGAATCTCAACAAATGCACCATAGTCGGCAATAACAACAACCTTACCCTTGATGCGGTCGCCCACCTTCAAGTTTTCATCGAGAGCATCCCAAGGATGCGGTGTGAGTTGCTTCAGACCGAGAGCGATACGCTTTCTCTCCTCATCGAAGTCGAGAATAACAACCTTAATCTTCTGGTCAAGCTCTACAACCTCGTGGGGATCATTAACGCGGCCCCAAGAAAGATCGGTGATATGTACCAATCCGTCTACACCACCGAGGTCTACGAATACACCGTAGGAAGTGATGTTCTTAACAGTTCCCTCAAGTACCTGACCCTTTTCAAGATGCGAAATAATCTCTCTCTTCTGTGCTTCCAACTCAGCCTCAATCAAGGCCTTGTGCGAAACAACAACATTGCGGAACTCCTGATTGATTTTCACAACCTTGAATTCCATTGTCTTGCCTACGAATACATCGTAATCGCGGATAGGATGCACATCAATCTGGCTGCCCGGAAGGAATGCCTCGATGCCAAAGAGATCGACAATCATACCACCCTTCGTGCGGCACTTGATGTAACCCGTTATAATCTCGTCCTTCTCCTGAGCCTCGTTGATAAGGCCCCAGCTCTTGGTCAGACGAGCCTTCTTGTGAGATAAGACGAGCTGACCCCTCTTATCCTCTTGATCTTCTACATACACTTCAACCTTGTCGCCAACCTTCAATTCAGGGTTGTAACGGAACTCGGATGCCGGAATGATACCATCGCTCTTGTAGCCAATGTTTACAACAACTTCCTTCTTGTCGATGGAAATTACAGTGCCTTCTACAACCTCGTGTTCCTGAATCTTGTTCAGAGTCTCGTCATAGGTCTTCGCAAGGTCTTCCTTGTTGGCACTTTCAACAGTGCCATTTTCAAATTCATCCCAGTTGAAATCCTCTAAGGGTTGAATGTTTTTTAAATAAGACATAAAAATTAATAATTAAATTAATAAAGTTAGACTTTATATGAAATGCATGGGCACTATTTGCCCTTACCTGCAATTTGGATTGCAAAATTACTGCTTTTTTTATCATTTCCTTAACATTATCAGGTGTTTAGCAAGATATTTTGCAATATTTAACAAACCGCCTACATGAAAGGATTCCGACGCGGTAGGAAAAGTTTAGAGATGTATTTTGTTACTAAGCTTAACCCGCTGGTACAACAAAGGGTCATACATTCACTTTTGGAGATAATAACCATGCACAACGTAGGGACGAATGGAGCGCGTCCGCTTCAAAATAGAGATAGTATGTTCACGCGTGTTGGAGCGTTTAACTTGAAAAATTCGGCCTATCCCGAACGAAGGTTTTGAAGCATTAGAAACAGTCAAATATATGGACAAACACCCCTCTCAAATTCGCGTATTTAAAAATAAATTTGGCTTCGCCTGAAATACGCAAAAATTGAGATGGTTTGTAAATGCTTGACAGTCAGTATTTTTGAAAAGCAGGCCTTTATTTTCCTATTTTACCACCTGCGATTGAGTATCTAACGGCATGATGACAAGGCCCTAACCGCAGTGTGATTGAGCTTCTTCCGCGCTGCCGATAAGGCCTAACCATGCTGTGATAAAGCCTCAACCGCAGCAGCCTTGCAATTTTTGAGAAAGTGCGGTCCTGTTTTGACGAAAAAAGATAGCCCTTTTTGCGCTGAAAGCTCTGAAAACAAGAGATACTTTTAAGGGTATAATAGTTTACAAAGTCGGACCGGTCGGACCGGTCGGACCAGTCTGACCAGTCAGACAATAAGCAAATGACCTTGCCTGTATAAAGGTCATGGACACAAAAAACAGGCTGAATTCCATGTAGAAATTCAGCCTGAATGTTTTTTCTGTCTTTGTCATAAGATGCAACCGTCCCTAAAGAGCGGCAGTCTTATTTTCAAAGCGCGAAGAATTGATCAAACTTAATTGATGATGGTCTGTATCGAGTGATACTTACAGTCAAACCATCTGTTAGTCGAGCCACTTCACGTAGCAGAAGTCCTGACGATGCGGCAAATTCGCATTCTTCGGGAACATACGCACACATGAGCGGTAGGTGCCCGCAATATCAGGCTCCAATTCGAGTTCGAAGGTGAACTTGTTGCCATCGCGTCCTACCTGCTTGAACTCGTGTACACTGTGCACCTGATAGTCTGACGTGTCTGTCTCCGGCTTCAATATAACCAATTCCAATCCAACAGCATCGTCGAGTCCCTGCTCGTCAATGACATATCGCAGTGTGTACTTCACACCGGTCTCACCACCATTGTCGAAGATGTCTGTATCCTTGCTGACAACGTGGATGTTGTCCCAGCGTTCGGCTACGGTCTCTTTCCAGAGTGCTATATCCTTAGCCAACTTATTGTTGTTGGCAGAGAGTTTTTTGAATCGGGCAGCCTCCTTGATATAGAACTTGTCGTAGTAGTCGTCAAGCTGGCGCTTCATCGTATAGTGAGGAGCGATGGTGGCAATGGAGTTCTTGATCACCTTTATCCAGTTTTTGCTATAGCCCTTCTTATTGCGATTGTAGTAGAGGGGGATAATCTCGTTCTCCAACAGCGAATAGATGGTGGCAGCATCGAGCTGATCCTGATGCGCCTGATTTTGATAAGTGCGCTCCTCAGGAAGTGCCCATCCGGCTCCTTCACGATAGCCTTCAACCCACCAACCGTCGAGTACGGAGAGGTTTACCACACCGTTCATCTCGGCCTTCTCACCGGATGTTCCCGAAGCCTCAAGTGGACGGGTCGGCGTGTTCAACCAAATGTCTACACCCGAAACAAGACGACGTGCAAGCTGCATATCGTAATCCTCCAAGAAAATAATCTTGCCCAGGAATTCAGGACGCTGGCTAATCTCGTAGATGTGCTTGATCAGGCCCTGTCCTGCACCGTCGGCAGGGTGTGCCTTTCCGGAGAAGAGGAAGATCACCGGATGTTCCTCATTATTCACAATCTTGTTCAAGCGATCGATGTCCGTAAAGAGGAGGTGTGCACGCTTGTAAGTGGCGAAGCGACGGCAGAACCCTATCATCAACGCGTTCGGGTTGATGCGTTCGAGCAACGACACCACGCGGGCCGGGTCTCCCTGATTGCGCAACCATGACTGGGTAAACTTCTCGCGGATGTATGTCACGAGTTTCTGTTTCAGAGTCAGACGCGTCTCCCATATTTCCTCATCGGTAACGTCATAAATGGCATGCCAAATATCCTCGTTGCTCTGGTCGCTCATGAAAGAGGGATCAAAGTGTTTGTCGTAAACATTCCGCCATTCGGTAGCGGTCCAAGTAGGCATGTGCACGCCATTGGTTACATAGCCCACATGGTTCTCTTCCGGATAATATCCCGACCATATTGGCGAGAACATCTTCTGGCTCACCCATCCGTGCAGCCTGCTCACGCCATTCACTTCCTGGCTGGTGTTGCAGGCAAACGTACTCATGCAGAATCTCTCTTCATGGTTGTCCGGATTCTCGCGTCCCATTCCGATAAACTCATCCCAAGAGATGCCCAGACGAGCAGGGTAATTACCCATATATTTGCCAAAGAGGGCTTCGTCGAAGTAGTCGTGACCGGCAGGAACAGGCGTGTGTACGGTATAGAGCGATGATGCGCGCACAAGTTCCAGAGCCTGATTAAAGGTCAATCCCTCCTCTATATAATCACAGAGACGCTGCAGGTTACAAAGGGCTGCATGACCCTCATTGCAGTGATAAATGTCCTTCTTGATACCCAGTTTCTTCAGTGTGAGAATACCGCCGATACCGAGCATTATCTCCTGCTTCATGCGGTTTTCCCAATCTCCACCGTACAGGGCATGGGTGATGGGGCGGTCGAATTCGGAGTTCATGTCGTTGTCGGTATCGAGCAAGTAGAGCTTGATACGTCCCACATTGGCACACCACACGAGCGCACGCACCTGATAGTTGATATAAGGCACGTCTACCACCACCTGATTTCCATTTTCGTCGAGCACACGCTCAATGGGCAGGGAGTTGAAGTTCTGCGCGTCGTATTCAGCAAGCTGCTGACCGTCCATAGACAGAGACTGGCGGAAATAACCGTAACGATACAAGAAACCTACGGCACACATATCTACATTGGAGTCTGATGCTTCCTTCAGGTAGTCACCGGCCAACATACCGAGACCTCCCGAATAAATCTTCAGCGTCTGATTCAGTCCAAATTCCATACAGAAATAGGCCACAGAAGGTCGTTTGGCATCCGGTTTCACGTCCATATAGGCACGGAAAGACGCGTAAACATCCTTCACCCTCTTCATCAGAGCACGGTCTTTTACGATTTCTTCCTTGCGGTCGTAACCCAAACGCTCCAACAGCAACACAGGATTGTGTTCCACTTCCTCAAAGAGTTTCTCATCGAGACTCTTGAACAGAGCACGTGCTTCATGGTTCCATGACCACCACAAATTATGAGCAATCTCGTCCAAACAATTTAACTGTTCGGGGAGTCGAGACTTGATAGACAATTCTTTCCACTTGGGAGAGTCGCTATAATCTGCTTTAATTTTCATCTTCATAACTACATTTTTATTTAATACTGTTTATCTTTCTTTTATCCTGAATCCGCTCTCCGTCTTCCTCCGGGAACACATGATTCCTACGCTCCATATATAATGAAGTCTGAAAATTCCCCTCACATTGACAGAAAATCGGTACAATGGCTATCTTTTCTTCCTTAATGCCATGTCGTAGGCACGTTCGTAATGGGTTATAAAATTGCTCCACAACGCCTTTTTCGAGAGTTTGCCTGCCTTCTCACGAGCTTTCTTCACCTGCGAATCCGTCATGGCGGAATACCGCACAACGGTATCTCTGATGGCGTCGACCACTTCGGAATAGTTGTAATCGGTGCGGCGAATCACTTTCACCCCGTCTTCTATCTCGCCCATACGGCCCAACTCCTCGTTCACCCACAGTCCGAAACCGGCCAAGTCGGTGGTGATGGTAGGCACTCTGAAGGCTATAGACTCCAACGGCGTATAGCCCCAAGGCTCATAATAAGAGGGGAATACCGAGAGGTCGTTGCCCATGATCACATCATAATAGGGCATATTGATGATGCCGTCGTGCCCCGTCAGATAGCAGGGCACAAAGATGAGCTTCACACGATCTTCCTTGCGGTTTTGCATATTGAGATGTCGCATCATGCCCACCACACGGTCGTCATTGACGTTGTGCAGCCAATGGGTCGTCGCAGGCATGGCCAGCGGAGTGTCGAATGTCTTGCCCGAAGCCAACCGTTCCTGCAAGTCCTGACGGGCACCGGCCTCCCATCCGGGCACCTCGATGAAAGCCACGACATTCCTTTTCAGGTTTTTGTCGTAGTTCAAACGATTCATTGCCTCAATAAACACGTCTATTCCCTTGTTGCGAAACTCGTATCGCCCACTGGTAGACAGTATCATCGTGCTGTCGTCGAGTGTCGTTCCCAACAGCGCGTTGGCCACCGCGAGCAGCTGTTTGCGCGCCTTGCGTCGCTTGGCTGTAAAGACTGCGCCCCTCGCCACAAAGTTATCCTCAAAGCCGTTGGGCAGCACCACATCCACCGGTTTGTCCAGCAGTTCGGCACATTCGCGCGCCGTGATTTCGCTCACCGTCGTGAAACAATCCACATGATGGGCCGTTTGCTTCTCGATGGAGTGCTTGCTCTGCATATTGAGTTCGCCTGCCATCTGGTCGCCGTTATAGGCAAACAGATAGTCGTAGAGCGGTTTGTTGTTGCCGGCAATACTTCTCCCTATGCTCGTGGCATGGGTTGTGAATATCGTTGCCACCTCAGGCAGGTGTTTCCGCACATACAGCAGACCCAGTCCGGTCATCCATTCATTGCCGTGATACACCACTTTATATGAGGCATCAAGATAAAACCGATAGAAACTCTCCACCACCAGCGCAGCCGCATACGAGAACATCGAAGCCTCGTCGTAGTCGCCATAAGCATGGAGACTATCCACCTGATAACTATTCCACAACTCGGTGTAGATCTCGTTCTTCTTAGAAAAATAGGGCTTGAAGTCTACGAGTATAGCAATGGGCTGTCCCGGTATGTCCCAGCGTCCTATCTTGATATGAAGTCCCTGATCCGAAGCCTGCTTTTTCCAACTGCTGAAAAGCTTCGAGTCTTCCTTAAAATATATACATTTCCGGTCTTGCCAACAATCCGGACCAATAAAAATCACATGGTCCCTTATCCTATCCTGTAATGTTTTTGCTCGTGTGGACAATACGGCGTAGATTCCTCCAACCTTATTGCAAACTTCCCAACTCGACTCAAAAATATAATCAGGAAACAGCATTTCTGTTGTCATAATCATTTAGATATTTGTATGCAAAGTTAATATAAATAATATAAAGACCAAACAAACTACGTTATATTTTCCCAGAAACACGCATCTTCTTGATTTAAAACATTAACTTTGCATCAATCAAGAAGTTATCATATCATGACAAAAAAAATGACAATAGGAATTATAGGACTGCTCTTTGCCACTTTGGCCTCTGCCCAAAACCCGGCTTCCGTTCTCGATTCCACCACATTCCGAGGATATTTTTTCAATGAGGAATACAACATTTACATTCGTCTGGACGCTTATACACAGAATATTATAGTGTCTCAGCAGGAAGTCTACGGCGAGTTGCCCGGTTTTCTCGGCGACCGCAAGGACTCCCGCAAATGGCTGTTCACCAACGCCGAGATTGCCGATGCTTCCTCTCTCTCCATCGACATCATCAACGACTATGGCAGCGAAGACCTGAACGCCACACTGACCCGTGAAAACGACTCCACCTTTGTGCTGAAACAAGAAACAGGCAGCATACTCAAGATTGCCCGAAACCGGAAATGGGTGAAACTTCCCAAGAAGCTGACGTTCATCAAGAAAATCGAGGGTTACAAAGACGAGGAGTAGTTTTACACCGACTAAGTCACTCCCGCCCTACACTATTCTCGCGCCACGAGCCATGCCACATCACGGCATCTACACAAACCGACAAGTGACATTCCCAAGCATCAGGACAGACGCAATGCTTCGCCATAAACCTACAAACAACTCAAAGACAAACCTGCGAAAGCATGATCGCCTAAGCCAATCGATTCGTTAAAATATATTAAACGTATGCTTGGTTTTTTATATTTTAGTAACTTTGCAACACTTATTTCTAATAAATTACAAAGGATACAAGCATGACGAAGGAAAGAACGCACCACCATCACCACCACCATCACCGTGATGAGTCCGAAATATTCAAGAACAGACAATTAAAAAGTAAAAAGAGAGCGAAGATATTTTCCAATTTTCTGTTTACCACAGGGTGCATCCTTGCGTTGTTAATCATCATCACCGTTCTCTGGATCTACACCAACGAGTAGAGTTCGTCCGTCTTTCCTGTCATGAGGGCCGGCACCGATCAGAACACGACATGCCCGCGACGGCCGGGCGGGCAGAGGACAACATACAGCTCATTATATCCAACAAGCGCATTCCATATAGAAGCATGGAATGCGCTTGTTTGTATGTCGTGAACAGCCGGCTAAATGATGCCCTGCTCCACAAAAATCTTCTTTAATATCTGCACGCCACGTTCCACATGTTCCTCCGTGTGCGTGGCCATCAGCGCGAAACGCACCAACGTGTCCTGCGGCGCGCAAGCCGGCGGAATCACAGGATTGATAAACACGCCCGCCTCAAAAGCCAACCGCGTCACAAGAAACGTCTTGTCTATATCGCGCACATAGAGCGGGATGATGGGGCTTTCGGTATCGCCAATCTCAAATCCCTCCTCGCGGAAACGCTTCAACGCATAGTTTGTCACGTCCCACAAGTGCTGTATGCGCTCCGGCTCTTCCTGAATAATGTGGAGAGCTTTCAGCGCCGCAGCCGTAGCGGCCGGTGTGTCGCTGGCCGAGAAGATATAGGTGCGACTGGTGTGGCGCAGGTAGTTGATGGTGTCGGCATCGCCCGCAATAAATCCACCGATAGATGCCAAACTCTTTGAGAATGTTCCCATAATCAGGTCTACCTCGTCCTGTAAGCCAAAATGGTGGCACACACCCCTACCCTGCTTGCCGAAGACGCCCAATCCATGAGCCTCATCGATCATGATCGAACAGTTGTATTTGTGTTTCAGTTCCACGATTTCGGGCAACTTGCAAAGGTCACCTTCCATAGAGAACACCCCGTCTGCCACAATCAGCTTGATGGCTTCGTGGGGCAATTTCTGGAGCACGCGCTCCAAATCCTGCATGTCGTTGTGCTTATAGCGCAGCTGCGTGGCAAAGCTCAAGCGGCGACCGTCTACGATGGAGGCGTGGTCGCGGTCGTCACAAATCACGTAATCGCCTCGACCGACAACCGCAGGTATCACTCCGGAATTCACCGTGAAACCCGTAGGAAAACACAGTACATCGTCTTTGTGCACAAATGTGGCCAACTCTTTTTCCAAACGCACGTGGATATCCAGCGTGCCATTGAGAAAACGGCTGCCTGCACAACCCGACCCATATTTGTCAAGTGCCTCCTTGGCGGCCTCGATAACGCGCTCGTCGCCCGTCAAACCGGTATAGGCATTGCTGCCGAACATCAGCACGCGATGCCCCTGCATTGTAACTACCGGACCCTGTTTACTTGTGATTTCTCTAAAATAGGGATATACGCCCGCCGCCATATACTGTTGAGGCAAACGATAATCTTTATACTTTTCCTGTAATTGTCCCATTTTAATAAATAGGTGTAGAAATATCTACCATGTTATAAATTAGGCTGCAAAGATACAAAAAAGTTGTTATATGGAGCGCAAAAAAGTAATAAAACATCATTTTTAGGAAAAAAAGCCGCGATTTTAACCCGTTTATCATTATAAATGCATTAAATTTGTAGCATGAACTAAGATGGCATGAAAAAGACAATACTTTTCATCATCAATCCCATTTCCGGAACATCGAGCAAAGACCGTATTCCCGAAATGATAGAGCAATATGTCGATAAAGAGAAATTCGACTACGAAATCATGACTACCGAGTATGCCAGCCATGCCAAGGAAATGGCTGAGGATGCCGCCAAACGCGGGGTCGATGTTGTCGTAGCCGTAGGTGGCGACGGCACCGTGAACGAAGTAGGCAGCGGCCTTGTGCACACTCAAACGGCAATGGGTATCATCCCCTATGGCTCCGGCAACGGACTGGCACGCCACCTGATGATTCCGCTCAACATCAGGAAAAGCATAGAAATCATCAACCGCTGTAAAATCCACGATCTCGACTATGGCGTGATCAACGACCACCCGTTTTTCTGCACCTGCGGCATGGGATTCGATGCTTTCGTCAGTATGAAGTTTGCCGAAGCAGGCAAGCGCGGCCCCATTGCCTACATACAGAAAGTGCTTGAGGAGGGAGCCAGATACAGACCCAAGACTTACGAGATAACCGAAGACAGCGACACCTCACATTACAAGGCCTTCCTCATTTCGTGTGCCAACGCCTCGCAATACGGCAACAACGCCTACATCGCCCCGCAGGCCTCCATGAGCGACGGACTGATGGATGTCATCATCATGGAGCCGTTCGACGTCATCGAGGCACCGCAGATAGCCATCGATATGTTCAGCAAGACGCTCAACAAAAATTCCAAAATCAAGACGTTCAAAACCAAGCAGCTGCACATCAGGCGGCCGCAGCCGGGTGTCATCCACTACGACGGTGAGCCAGTGATGACCGGCACCGACATCAACGTGCGCATCGAGGAAAAAGGCATACGCATTGTTGTCAATCCCGACGGCGACAAGAGCCTGCGCCAACCCAACGCCATACAGAGTGCAGCAGCCGACCTGTTCAACGAAATAAACAACATACGCTCGGAAATTTCCAAGCAGACACAACGCGGATTGGCACTCACCAAACTCATCCAGAAGAAAATAGAGAAGAGGCTGCCAAACATTTAGCAGCCGTCTGCCGATGCCGAGAACCTGCCATATCGCCTCCCTATCTTTAGGTGGCGATATTTTTTTCGCACCCGTCATTTATGCAGAAGCTACCATCAGGCGGCCGACAGTCTTGCGGGAACTGCACCTTAGCTTCGACAGTAAGAATGGTGGAAAGAAACCTTCCTAACTACCAATAAAAATCTTAACAAACACCTTCAAAATACGGGCGTATTTCAAACCACCTGCCTAATGATTTGAAATACGCGAAAATTTGGCGTTTTTCGTAACCTCCTGACAGTCTTAGCCTTACATCCTTCAAGACAAAAACGCGCTATCTTCTCCACATTTATTCCACGACCGCAAAGGCCTAACGGCAAACCGTGTAAAGCTCAATGGCAATGCCTTTACACTCTTTCCGCGTTGCCGTTATGCTTTAAACGCCGAGCCGATAGTGTCCAACCGCAAAATCGAAGACGCAGCAACGGACAAATAATGAAGATTAAGCTGCAAAAATCGGGCATTTCTTTTCTGGAACAAGAAAATCCACAGCCCCAGTTTTAGTGAAGTTTTCTTGACATCGGCAGGGAGGGTAATGCCACTGCCTGCCGCACAGGAATGCCGTATTTGATGATGCTGAATTGAGGGCGATTGGGCAGAAAGGGTACATCAGATAGTGCTTAGGGGAGTTGGGAGACTGAAGGTTATGGAGAGGTTGGAATATTTGGAATGGCGTCTTCTTGATGTTCAACCGATTGTGTGGTCTGCGAAAAAATGTGGAGCCGCTGTTGTGATTGAGTAGGAAAATTAGTAATTTTGCATAGTATGGATTTTAAGCTGACTTCTAAATACAAACCCACAGGCGACCAGCCGCAGGCTATAGCCCAACTCACGGAGGGTGTTCTCGGTGGCGACCCGGCTCAGGTGTTGCTGGGTGTGACAGGGTCGGGCAAGACTTTCACGGTGGCCAATGTGATTGCCAACGTCAATAAGCCCACGCTGATTCTCAGCCACAACAAGACGCTGGCGGCCCAGCTCTACGAGGAGATGAGGGGTTTTTTCCCTGAAAACGCGGTGGACTATTATGTTTCCTACTACGACTATTATCAGCCCGAAGCCTACCTGCCGACAACCGACATATATATTGAAAAAGACCTTGCCATCAACGACGAAATCGACAAGTTGCGGTTGGGCGCCGTGAGCGACTTGCTTTCGGGACGCAAAGATGTCATCGTGGTGTCGTCGGTGTCGTGCATTTATGGTATGGGGGGGCCGGTGGCCATGCAGAAGAGCATTATCAGCATCAAGCGCGGACAGCGGCTCGACCGTAACGAGTTTCTGCGGCAGCTGGTGGGTGCGCTCTACACCCGCAACGACATCGACCTGCAGCGCGGCTTCTTCTCGGTGAAGGGCGACACCGTGAATATCGCCATGGCCTACAGTGACCATATTCTGCGTGTCACGTGGTGGGACGACGAGATAGACAGCATCGAGGAGGTGGACGCCGTCACGATGCGTTCGCTCCAGACCTTCGAGGAATATCATATCTACCCGGCCAACCTTTTCGTAACATCTAAGGAGCAGACAGAGATAGCCATACGCCAGATACAGGACGACCTCGTGAAGCAAGTGGCGTTCTTTAACGAGATTGGCGACGACATCAAGGCTCAGCGTATCAAGGAGCGTGTGGAATATGACATGGAGATGATCAAGGAGCTTGGCCACTGTTCGGGCATAGAAAACTATTCGCGCTATTTCGACGGTCGTGAGCCGGGACAGCGGCCTTACTGTCTGCTCGATTTCTTTCCCGACGACTTCCTCATCGTCATCGACGAGAGCCATGTGAGTGTGCCGCAGATCAATGCCATGTATGGCGGCGACCGCGCCCGCAAGCAAAATCTTGTGGAGTACGGATTTCGCCTGCCTGCTGCGTTTGACAACCGCCCCCTGCGCTTTGAGGAATTTCATGAGATGGCCAGGCAGGTGATTTATGTGTCGGCCACGCCGGCCAACTTTGAGCTGCAGGAGGCAGAGGGAGTTGTGGTGGAGCAACTCATCCGCCCCACCGGTCTGCTCGACCCCGAAATTGTGGTGCGCCCGTCGGAAAACCAGATTGACGATCTGCTCAACGAGATTGTGATCCGTGCGGAGAAAGACGAGCGTGTGTTGGTTACCACGCTCACCAAGCGCATGGCAGAGGAGCTCACGGAGTTTCTGCTCAACCACGACATCCGCGCCAACTACATCCACAGTGACGTGCCGGCCCTCGATAGGGTGCAGATTATGAACGATCTGCGGGCGGGAATGTTTGATGTGCTCGTGGGTGTAAACCTCCTGCGTGAGGGGCT
This sequence comes from uncultured Bacteroidales bacterium, assembly GCA_937995875.1. Taxonomy (GTDB): domain Bacteria; phylum Bacteroidota; class Bacteroidia; order Bacteroidales; family Bacteroidaceae; genus Prevotella. The sequence continues at coordinate 29,011 of CALKIW010000028.1, forward strand.
CGACCTTCCCGAAGTGTCGCTCGTGGCCATTCTCGATGCCGACAAAGAGGGATTTCTGCGCAGTCACCGGAGTCTCACGCAGACGGCCGGACGTGCCGCGCGAAACGTGAACGGAAAGGTGATTATGTATGCCGACAACATCACCGAGAGCATGCAGCGCACCATCGACGAGACCTCCCGCCGCCGCACCATCCAGATGAAATACAATGCCGAACACGGTATCACGCCCCAACAGATTGTGAAAGACATCAAGGGGATGTTGCCCAACAGTCATGGCGAGGAATACAAGCCCGTAAAAATGGCCGCCACCAAGCAGCAGGCTTATCTGGAGCCGGACAGTGCGGCCTTTGCTGCCGACCCCATCGTGCTGCGTATGACGCGACAGGAACTCGAAAAGAGTATCGCAAATACCAAGCAACTCATGGAGCAGGCCGCCAAAGACCTCGACTTTATCCAAGCCGCACAGTATCGTGACGAAATCGTGCGGCTGCAAGCGCAACTGGAAATGAAGTAATTTACAATTCACAATTTACAATTCACAATAACAAAAGTTAAAATGAAGGCAAGACACCCATTATACAACATATTTTCGTA
>CALKIW010000029.1 GCA_937995875.1 uncultured Bacteroidales bacterium
CAATTACCTCATCATACAGAACGGCGTGTTGAAGTCTGTTTTTTTTAAAACATCCCGCATCGGAACATTTAGAACATCCCGCATCGGCACAAAGTGGAAAGAAACACGTTACGCGTTGCCAAAAGGCGCGACGGTGCCGAACAACGTACTTGAATTATTGCACACCACCCATACCGGCTTCACCTATACAGAAGTCATGTGCGTTGAAAAACCGAATGGCAACTATTATCTTTTTATTGACGGAACCGATCCAAACCGTCAAGGGTATTATGTCGAGGCGATCTAAAGGCAAATTATTTTACGATAAATACATTTATATAATGAAAAAGCAAGTATTAGCATTACTTACATTATGCTGCTGCTCGGCATCTATGGCACAGCAGAAGACACGCAACCTCTCCATCGAGATTTTTGGTGCCCAGAACACCATTGGCATCAACTACGACAGCCGGTTCAAAGACAACTCAGGCTTAGGTTATCGTGTGGGAATAGGCTATGGCTATGGTAACACTTCCGGCTTGTTCAATCAAAATATCAAAGGTGTGGGCGTTCCGGCGGAACTGAACTATCTGCTCGGAAATAAAAGCAGCAAGTTGGAGCTGGGGTTTGGATTGAGCATGGGAATGTACCATGTGGAGGAAACCGGACTGATCTATAAGAAGCCGGTTGCTCCCGAAACAATGGGAACAATGGAAACATATACAACGAAAGAAAACCATTTTGGCTATTTCTTCTTTGGCGATATCGGTTATCGTTATCAGCGTGAGAATGGTTTCATGTTCCGTGCAGGTGTATCACCATCCTTTAATTTCGGCGATAAGCATGGACTTGACAGGTCGCTGCTCTTTCCATACATCGGCTTGGGCTGGTCGTTCTAAGCAGATTGAGTTGAAAGCGAATGTTCCTGATGCCTGTTGAAACATCAGGAGCATTCGCTTTCGTTATTTTTTCCATCCTTTTCTTAGATCGTGTCGCCTTCGCCTTACCCATGATGGTGCTATCGTTGCGACATTCCTCAGCTTTACCGTCAGTTTGAAACTGAAGAAGAAACGGGGCTTAGCGTTGCTCGGAGATTACCCGAAACTGTTTTCCGTTTCATTTGTTCATAACCACCTATACAGCATGAGGGGTTGGAAGAACAAGTTGTCTTCCAACCCCTCATCTCATAGATGTATATATTCCCCTTTGTGTCGCTCGATGCTCGGAGCATCGGACAGGTCGCTGTTGAGGCCGGCTGCGAGAATCCTTACCACATCGTGTGGATTCCACACAGCCCCTCCCAAACAAGCATGATAGCAACAACCTGATGCGGTCGGCTATTTAGGGCTTCTGCACGTCGTCCGGCGTCTTGCTGAAAATGTTGTGGAGCACTTTCAGGTCAAACTTCGGTGTGCGGTCGTAATAGAAAATACCGTTCTGCTCCTGCTCTACGTCGGTAAGCTGAGTGTAGCAATATCCCCATATATGATCGCCCAATTCGAGCACTGTAAAAGATGAGCAGGAGCGACAAAACATAGCCTTTTTTGCACTGGATGCTCCGAAAACAAGGGCCATATTTTAGGGCATAATAGTTTACAAAGGAGGAGGGAAAAGAGGCTTCGGACAGACCAATCGGACAAGTCCGACGCAAATCATCATGATGGGGCGGTGTGGCCGGGAGCAAACCTTAGATGTTGCTCAACGAGCCTTTCACCGCCCCATCATCAGACCGTGTTTCCTAAGCTGCGGGGATTAGGAAAGCTGTATTCTATTGGGGGTTGGGACGCCGGCCGGCCAAACGCACACCCGGCATCAACCCTACATTACTTCATGTTGAATCCCGTCAGGCTCACCACCGGCGTGGTGCCGCGACCGTCTTCGGCACGATAGCTCACCCGCACCGTCCGGCTTTCGCCCGGCATCAGCATCAGGTAGTTGTCGCTGTAGATCGCGGGCAAAATCTGCCTGCCATCGCTGCCCTTGAGATTCAGGCGGAGGAGCAGCGCGGGCGTGGTGGCACGATTGGTCACTACGACCGTCCCGCGATATTCATCGCCAACGGCCACGAAGTCTTGCGAAACACTCACCTCTGCCTTGGGCAAAGACTGAATCAGCCGGAAGTCGGACGGCTGGCGTGTCTCCACATAGAAGTTTTCAGATACCAATTCGTCGCCCTCTCGAAGGCTCAACTTCACGAAACAGAGGGGCAGATCGGCTGTGCGGAGCGGCATCACGTCGAGCGTTTGGTCGTCGTCGATGGTCACGGTTGCCTTGTCCGTGCTCAGCAGTTTGCCCTGCATATCGAGCACCTCCACCGTAGCTTCCAATGTGCGTTTGCCTTTGGCAATATTGACAACCTGAACGCGTTTTGTGCTCGCGTTGAGTTGAATGTGCAGCGGCTCGCACGCCTTCTTGATGCCGAAATATCCACCGGTTGGCTCCAGAAAATAGTCATAGGTTTGCCATACCATAGAGGGCCAGCACGGATGGCTCATCCACATCAGCAAGCCCATTCTGTCGAGCTGCGCACTCTCGTACATGGCGCGGTGGCCGTCATAATTGATCCATTGCGCGAGTCTCGTAAAGGTTTCGGCGTTATCGGCTTCTCCAAAGCGCTCGTTGTAGAGCTTGTTGAAGGTCACCCCACCCTGCGCGCCTTCCAGCGTGTAGTCGTGTTCGCCCCAACTGATGCACTGCGGCCACAGGTTTTCGGGAGCCAGCGTTCGGGCCAGACTTTCGTAGTTCATCACATTGGGCATACCGCGCTCGGAGTGCAGTTTGCGGGTCTGGTTTTCGAAATACCAATCCAGTTTCTGCAACCGGTAGGGGCCGTGCCCGCTCACTCCGTCGTCGGCAGAATTGGGGATATAGCCCAACTGCGGATGTTCCTTCTTAACCGCCTCACGCAGAGCCGCATCCAGCGTCTTGGGAGGATAACCCTCGTTTCTGCCCACATAGATTCCGATGGAAGGATGGTTGCGGATGCGATAGATGTAATCGCGCGCGTTGTCCATGAACATCTGCTCATCGTATGGGTCGGGGCCGTCCCAGGGATTGGCCAGCCAGAAGTCCTGCCATACCATGATGCCGTATTTGTCGCACGCGTCGTAGAATTCCTCGTCACCAATCTGGCCAACCCAGTTGCGAATCATCGTGAAATTCATTTCGCGGTGATGGCGCACGGCAGCATCGTATTCGCGCCCCCTGTAGTTCAGGTTTGTCTCAGAAAAGCCCCAGTTGCCACCGAGCGGATCCAGACGCTTGCCGTTGATATAAATCTTGGTTTCGGTGTCGAGGTCCTGATAGCTCATTTCGCGAATGCCCGCCTTGTAGCGCACCTCGTCCGACCGGCCGCCCATGTCTGCCGTGAAGCCGGCGTCGTAGAGATAAGGCTCGCCGTAGCCGTTGGGCCACCAGAGCTTGAGACGCTGATTGCGCAACTGCGCAAATTCGCTTGGGAGGAATGTTACTTCCTGCGAAGCGTTGGCCGGAAGTGTGATTTCCTTGCTGAACTTGATGTCGCCTACCCACCCACTCACGGTTGCGGTAACACTGCGGTTGAGCGCATTCCTGACAAGTACCGATGGCGTGAGGGTTGCCAAGGTATCGGGCAAGTTCAGTTTGGTTGTCAGCAACGGGTCGGACACGCTCACACCATTATCGGCGGAAAGATAAACGTCGTTCCATATTCCGACTTCCCGACCGGGCGTAGACGTGATCCAGTCCCACCCTATCGAAGCGTGGAACGTGGGGTTGTCGGCTCCGAGGATACCACCGTTCAGGTCGGTGGACTCCTCGTTCTTCACCTTGACGGCACCGATATGGTCGTTGCGGAAAACACGAACTTCCAACGCGTTGTCACCGGCCTGCAGAAAGTTGGTCACATTGAAGCGGCCCCGCTTGAAAGCCCCGTCAATCCGCCCAATCTTGTTTCCGTTCAACAGAATGTCGGCCTTCCAGTTGATACCATTGAAATTCAGCCAAACTTGTTTGCCCTGATAGGCTTCGGGACAGCGGAAAGTCGTGGTGTACGTGAAGTTTGAATTGAAGAATGATTCCGAAACCTGACGCAGATTGTTGTCGAAATTGGTTTCGGGCAGCGCACCTATGTTGGCATAACTGGTCAGCACCGTGCCGGGTACCGTTGCCACAATCGGCGTGGCAGCTCCCTCGCGCAGCAGCTTCCAGTCGCCGCCGTTCAGCCAATACTTGCCGTCTTTCATGCCTTGTCTTTCAGCCGGTCGGGCCACCAGTCCACCCCGACCATACACTTCTATTTCGGAAATAGCATAGTTGCCCGACGCCGACGGCTCCTGCAAGAGCAAACGCACATAGCGTCCCGTAGCCTTGCAATCAACCTGCTCAGCCAGAGCCGAAGCATGGGTAAGCGTCTTGACATCCGTCCATGTGCGGTTGTCTGATGAAACCTGCAACACGGCCTTCTCTGCACGCTCCAGCCAATGGATGTTCACCTTGTCGAAAGCCACCGACTGTCCCAAGTCGATCTTCACCCATTGCTCCCTGTCGCCCGCAGCCTGCCACACGCTTGCAAAATCGTATGACGGTATGGCCTTGATGTTTTTTCCGGTTTTCTGAAAGTCTACCCCGTTCAGTCGCCAATAGGCACAGCCCTTCATCTCGAACAGCAGGCGAATGTGGGCATAGGCATTTGAGGGCAGCGCGAGATTGACATCAACCTTGCGCAAAGGCAGTTTCTCGATGGTTTCCTTCTTGTTCGGGTCAGAACTCACCATCTGCTTCGTGGCCCTGCCGGGCAAATCTTTCCCCTGCAAGGTGCCGACGGTATTCCACTTCCTGCCATCCGCAGAAGCCTGCACCAATAGCTTGTACCCACTCTTAGCCTCATCGGGATGATAGGCCACTTCGGCATCCAGTTTGATTCCGTCGGTATGGATGCTGCCATTGTTCCAATCGTATTGGATAAATGCATTCTCCCCCTTGATGAAGTTTGAGGAGTGAATGTTCTCGTCCAGCGTTTTCTCCTTGTCGCGGAGCGGGAGCACGCCCTCTGGGGTAGAGACGGTCAGCACCGTCGGCGCCTTTGTCGTCGTGATGCCATCTGTCAGCAGCTGAGCCGTAAGATTGTAATCCACCGACGAAGAGGCTGTTGCCGCCCTGTTGAGCGCCACATTTCTATAGACATTATCCGTCACCATAGAGGGCGCGAAATTCTCGGACGCTCGTCCGGGATATTTGCCGATACCCCTTGTGTAATCTCCGTTTCCGGCAAGCGCGAATGAAGAAACAGCGCAATTCAGCATAAGTAATAATGTTTGTTTTATCATATTGAGACCAAGTTATTTGATTTAAGATTCAGCTTCATGAAAATTGGCTCATCCGTTTAGGTCTTACATCCTCTTTTTATTCAGGAAGGGCGTTACCCCTTAACGGGGTACGCCCTATGAAATCCTAAAACAACTGTAATACCTAAACGACCAAACCCATGGAATATTGGATTATTGCTTGGATAATGTGTACATATCCGGCAGATCCTTACTGAAGAAAGTGCGTTTATCTTGATAGAACTTCACAAAATCGGCTTCGGCCGGATGACCCGGATAGATTGAAAAATAGTGCGTGTCCTGCTCGTTCTTATCAACAAATTTGTTTCTCCATGTTGTAATGAAACTCACATTAACGCCTTCGGCTGTTGCTGCTTTGAGAATGTGCTCTGTCCAAAATTGCGGATTGGTGTAAGCCTCAAGGCCCGTTTCGGTCACCGCACACGGTTTGCGCTTGTCTCTGGAAATTCGGGACAGCACTTTCAGATTGTGTTCGAGCATCTTCCCGAACTCGGCCTCCTGCTCATAAAAGTCGTAACCAATCATGTCTACATAGTCATCCCCCGGCCAACGATACAGGAATTGGGCCGCGTCGTCATACCGATGGGATTGCGGGGAGATGCAATAGATGAACTGGTGCACGCCGTTTGCCTTGATATAGTCTACCATCCGGCGCCACACGGCAACAAACTCGGCTTCTGTAGCGCACTTACTCCCCCACCAGTTCCAAACCTGCGTATGTTCGTGGAGCGGGCGAAAAATAATCGGAATGGGACGTCCCTCGTCGTCTTTCAATGTCTTCACGAATGCAATCACATTGTCCAACCACCCATAGAAACGGGCGTGGGTGTCACTGCCCTCATTGAGAATCTGTTTCAACACATAGTTGTTGCTGTTGTCCCACGCATCTCTTCCCGTAAGCGGGTTGTCGATGTGGCAGCATCCCATGATGATTTCGCCACGACGGCGCGCCTCCTCAATGCAACGACGGCGCAGCTTCATCCCCTCGGAGTTGGGATTTCCGCGCATCATGATTTCTGCGAAGTCCATGCTGTAAACGCCCGGATAGTCGCCACACACTTGCTTGGTATCCGAATTGCCCGACTCGCCGTACCAGTAACGGCCATACATCAAGTCGTCATGATGGCCGAAGATGAAGCCGCGTTTCTGTATTTCCCATAAATTAGCGTAAAGTGCCTTTGTCTCTGCGGTTGCGTCTTCGTCAACCATTGTCAGTTGTTGCGCGAACGCATTGTAACCGACAACCAACAACAAAGACATCAACGATAAAATTCTTTTTCTCATCATCAACAGGGTATTTTATTGAACACTCATGCCTGCTGGCATGGCGTACATATTAGGAAGATCTTTGCTGAACAAGGTCATGTCGTTGTTGTAGAAACGAACGAAGTCGGGCTCAGACACATGACCCGGATAAACGGAATAATAGTGCTTGTCGCTTTCGTCGCCATGAACAAACTTGTTTCTCCACATCACAATCATGCTGACCTTGCGGCCCTCAGCCGGCGTGAGAACCTGCTCGGTCCAATATTTCTTGGCGGTGAATCCCTCGACGCCCATCTCGGTGATGCCGCAAGGCTTCTGCTTCTTGGCCGAAACGCTGGACAGCATCCGCATATTGACAGACAGCGTAGCAGGACTCAGACCGTGATAACAGTCCATGCCGATAAAGTCTACATAGTCGTCTCCCGGCCAACGATACAGGAAGTCTTCCTCTTTCTTGGGTGTGTCCATTTGGGGTGAAACGGCATACAGAAACTGGTGTACGCCGGCCTGACGCAGATAATCCACCGTGAACTTCCACAAAGCGATATACTCGGCTTCGGATGTGCAGCTGTTGCCCCACCACGACCAACTCTGCGTGTGCTCGTGGAAAGGACGGAAGATAACGGGAATCGGCTTACCGTTGTCGTCTGTCAATTCCTGTGCAAACGAAACCAAACGGTCGAGCCACGACTTGAACTTCATGTTGGTTGCGCTGCCCTCAGTGAGAATCTCCTTGCCTACTTGATTGTTGGAATTATCCCACGAATTTCCACCGGTCAAGGGGTTGTTCAAGTGGGCACAGGCCATGATCACCTCGCCGCGACGCCGCGCATCCTGTATGCAGCGTTTGCGCAGCAGGTTGGCTTCCTGCGCAGAGGTGCAACGGTCGTCCATCAATTCGGCAAAATCCACGCTGTAAACGCCCGGATAGTCGCCACACACTTGCTTGGTGTCGGAATTGCCCTGTTCGCCATACCAATAGCGGCCATACATCAAGTCGTCGTGATGGCCAAACATAAAGCCACGTTGCTGAATTTGCCACAGATTGGCATAGAGTGCCTTCGTTTCGGCAGTGGCATTCTTGTCGACGATTTTCAGTTCCTTTACGTCAGCCGAAGGACTTTCGACAGTGCTTGGCATAGGGTCAATCTTATCGACATCGCTGCACGAGAAAAATATGGGGAGAGCCAGTGCTCCTATTGTCCATAATTTATGAATTGCTTTCATTGTTCTTTCATTTTATATCGGTTAATAATATAAATGTATTTGCTTTCAGTTTTGTTTTGTAGGTTTTCTTTGCGGAGAAGTTGCTCAAGCGGGGCAACGGGAAACCATTCTCGTCCTGCTTCAGGTTTCCTTCTTCGTACAAGTAAAGTTTCCCGCTCTTGATTTTCTTAGGCAGCCGCACCACAACATCGTGGTCGGTCTTGCCCACATTTACGAGGGCTACCGTTGTCTTCCCCTTATAGTTTCCCGCTACGGCATACACGCCGGCCGCATCGTCTGACGACTTCTCTATTTTCAGAATATCGCTTCCGGCGGGAAAATACCGACACATCAGAGACCATGTATAAAATAGGGGCCGAATCTTCTCTTGTGAAGGATCGTCGAACACCTCTGTTCCGAGAATGTTCCAAAGGCCCCATATCTTTATATCTTCTGGCTTGCCGGTATCGCCATTGCTGTGCATGGCATCGTCGAGCATCCACAAGGCCAGTCCGGAAAAACCGTTGTTCATCGCCTCCATAGCGAGCAAAGGCATATCCAAGCCATAGAAATAATCGTAGACCAACATATTGCAATCGGTGCCTTTCGTGTAAGGATGTCCCTCGAAACGGCGCTTATGCTCCTGCTGCAACACGGAATCTTCGGGCTGATAATACTTGTAACCGGCCTCGCCCAACACAACCTTCTTGTTTGCCGGAACGCGCCGACGGATGTTCCGAAGCACTTTCCCATAGTTGCCCATACGCACTTCGTATTGGCCGGGATAGGCATGAACATCATAGACGCCTATCATGGCATCGGCATCTTTTGCCGTCTGTTCCACCCACCCGTTGGCATCGTAGCGAGACTTGTCGTTTTTGTAGTTCAACACGACATCAGGTCCAGCCAGGCTCACCTTGTCCGTCAGTCCGGGATAGGTGCTCATCTGCTGATGAAAACGGCACAGCACGCTCAGCCATTCATCATAGTTGCCGTCCATCGGCGACCAATAGCCGTCCGGCTCATTGAAGATGACAAAGTGCTTGATGCAAGTGAAACCTTGTTCCTGCACAAGCCAATTCAAATAATCCACCGACATCTCAATCCATTCTTGGTCGGTCTTCATAGACCAGAGAGGTGGATTGTATTCGCCAAAGATAACGGTGATATGATGCTTTGTGCAATAGTCGAGCAGGCGATGAATGTTGGTTTGACGGCGCTGGCGATCGTACATTTTGGTTTCCATATTGTAATAGGAGAACTGGCCGTTGATCATGCAGCGCACATACTGCGGCTTCATGAAATCCAACCGCTTGAAAAGGGTTTGCCAATCAGCCTCTGAGATTTCGGCTCCCCAATCCAAAGCCTCGTCGTAAGGGTCCCACTCCACCCCATTGCCAATGTAGCCGGCGTTCGCAACTTCGGCGTGGACCTTGATATTGATTACATCAGCAGCGGGGGCCGGTGCAGCCAATGCCGCACCAAACCAAAGAGCTGCTATCCATCTTTTGATACTCATAGATTAGTCTGCTTTAGTGACCGACACCCAGAAGATACGCGGTTTCTTTACAAACTTGTCATAGTCACTATAGATGTTTGTCCAATCGTCGGTACCTTGGAGGTCGAACTGAAATGCTTGGTTGGCCACCGTAAAGCTCTTGCCATGACCAACGTCAATGCTGCCGCTGCCCACCAATGAGCCTACGGTTTTATGTCCGTTCCGGTCGGTAAATGTGATGGTGCCCGCGCCATAATCGCGCTCCCATGTGCTCTCTCCTTCCGGAATTTGGCGATAGAACTTCTTCAAATCGATAGCGTCTGAGCCTTCCTTATTCTGTGAGGCTTGGAAGATGAAGTCGGCATACTTGTTGTCTGCTCCGGCTTCATTGACACACGTCCCCATCGTGTTTCCCGTAGCGGTCACACCAGTCATCGTGAAGGTCAGCTTATTGTCGCACTCCACAGAAGGACCGTTGCTCTCTGACCAGCACCAGGGTTTATCGGCAAGCTGCATCACGGCACCACCGCCATATTCGGGTCCCGTACCGCCATAGATGGTCAGCGCGTCGATGCTCCATGTGCCTTCGATCTTTTCCTCAAACTCGTGCGCGGTAATGGTGTAAGTCCTCACCTCGCCGGTAGCAGCAACAATGTCCAGCTTGGCCGAGCCGCTGCTCAAGTCCAACGATTCGCCGACTTTCAGTGAAGACTTCGCCTGATAGGAAGTCTCAAGCACATTGAGCTTGACATTCGACATACTCGGCTGCGCCCCAACATTGATAGATAGTTCTATCTCGCCGGTTGTTGCGTCCGTGTTTTCGATCGTAGCAACGCCTATCTGATTTTCAAATTCTATCTTGGTGATGACCCGTTCGTGGTTCCAGCCACCATCGTTGATATCATCCTGCAAGTCCTTCACACACGACTGAGTCAGCAACGCCGCTGCAAGCAGGATTATATATGTTATTGATTTTTTCATAATAATAAACTCTGTTTTGTTTTAAACATCTTACTTCCTCAAACTGCCGTTCAGGTTGATTTCTGCCTGCGGAATGGGATAAAATGTGCATTGGTCGGCCGTGAGCGACTGTGCTGCCGGGATAGACTGAATTCGATTTGTCCGACGAAGGTCGTACATATAGTCGCCTTCGAAAGCCATTTCAAACTTGCGTTCGGCAATCACGGCTTTGCGGAAATCGGCCTTGTTCAGGTTGGGTGCCAAATCACCAAGCCCGGCACGATGCCTGATAAAATTAACCAATTCATAAGATTTTGCCGTTGGGCCGGCTGACTCGGCATAGATCAGAGCCACATCCGAATAGCGGATCAAGTAGGGTTTGGTGCTGGTCTTGTCGCCGTCAAACTTCGGGTCGATATACTTTCTGCAGAAAGGATATTGGAGCGTTGACGGATATTCTGCCAAAACGTTGCCCTCCTTGTCGTAAACCTTGCTGACGATAAGATGTGTCTTGCGCTTGTCCACAGGGTCGTAGCTGTTGTAGAACACAGCCGTCGTGTGGTATTCACCCCAACCGTCATGCGACGGAATGTAGGCATCGGTGTCTCCCTGTTTCAAATAGATGGTTGCGCCCTCCACATAAGGGATAAACATCTTTGAAATCTTGGAATACTGCCCCTCGTTCGTGCCGGTGCGGTCCATCGACATCAAGAAGATGTGCTCTTTACCGTCGGGTTTCTCTACATCATAGATATCGAGCAGGTTGTTTTCAAATCCATACGTAGACTGATGGTTGATCACCTCGCCGGCATAGTAGGCCGCACTGTCGTACATGGCCTCTGTCCGGCGCTTCATCTCTGTGTATAACTTCACGTTGTTCTCCTTGGCCGAAGCAATGTATAGATACGCCTTGGCGGCCAATGCCTGAGCAGCAACCTTGTCGGTACGGCCCAGTTGCGGAGCCGGATAAACTGTCAGCAGCTCTGCTGCCTGGCGGCAATCGCTCAAAATCAAATCATAAAGCTCGTCCATATTCTTTGCCAAGGGAGCGGAGGTCTCCTCCAACTGGTCTACCATCGTGGTGTGCATGGGCACAAGTCCGAAGTTACGCACCAAATTAAAATAGTTCCAGGCTCTCAGGAAATAGGCCTCGCCCAAAATCTGATTCTTCTTGCCGGCATCAAACGTGGCATCAGCCACATTCTGAATAACGGCATTGGCGCGGTTTACACCGACAAAGGCATACTTGAAGAAGTTTTCCAACGTAGTGTTGGTCTTGAAGTTGGCTGTCTTCCAATTATTCAAGTCTTGGTTTTCTGAAGACGCGTCGCTCTTTGTCGTCAGCTCCTCAGTAGGCATATCGCCCAAGAAGAACACGGAACGCGAATATTCCAAATAGGTCAGCGTGCCATAGGCATACATCAGAGAAGCCTCAGCGTCTTCCACCGTCTTGTAAAAGTTGTCCTCAGAGTAAAACCCATAGGGCTTCTCGTCCAAATTACAAGACGCAAATATCATTGAGCCGGCCATGGCCAGAAATATTAATTTTGTTTTCATCTTTCCTACGTATTAAAAGGTTAAATCAATACCAAACACCCATTTGCGCAGACGTGGGTAGCCCCCACCGTACACGCCGTTCAGCCCAACTTCTGGGTCGTACCCCTTAAAGCTTGTGAAGGTATATAGATTCTGAACGTTCATGTAGAGGCGAGCCTTTGACAACCAGAGTTGCTTCGGCATATTAAAAGTATAGCCCACCGTGAGATTCTGGATGCGGAGGAATGAGCCGTCCTCTATCCACCAGTCCGACATCTTGGTCTGGCGGCCTTCGCGCAGACTTGGATATTTGTTGGTTGGATTATCTATGGTCCAGCGCAGCGGTGAGTTGCTGGCCTCACCAAATCTCTTGGTATTCAACACGTCATTGCCGAACACCCCATTCAGGAATATGCTCATGTCTAAGTTCTTCCATCCAAAATCGAGATTCAAACTCGCCGTGAAATCCGGGTTGGGGTCGCCGATGACACATTTATCGGCTTCGGTGATTGAGCCGTCGCCGTCCAAATCGAGATATTTAAATTCGCCCGGCTTGGCATAATCTCCGGTCAGGCCCGCGTCGATTCCTTCGTTCATGGTTTGCACAATGCCGTCTGTGCGATAACCATAGAACACATAAACCGGCTGGCCGATGGCAAGAATATTGGTGTAATCTCGGTATTGCTCCAAGCTGTTGCCGGAATATTCAAACTCCATCCCCGTTATGGGGTCGGTGATCAGTCCGCTCTCCAAGCTGTTACCCAAGTCTTTCACCTCGTTCCTGTTCAAAGAGAAAATGAAGGTGCTGTTCAACCGCCAGTCAGGCGTGTTGATAATGTCTCCGTTTACGGTCAGCTCAAAACCGCGATTCTGTATCTTACCGTCGTTCACCCACATCTTGTCATAGCTGGACGACAGGGCAAGGTTGCGTTGGCGCAACAGGTCTCGCGTCTGTTTGTCGTAGAAATCCAATCCTATCCGCAAACGATTCTTGAAGAAAGCCATGTCGATACCAAAGTCGGCCTGAGCTGTGGTCTCCCATTTCAGGTCAGGATTGGGAATACCGCTGAACACTCTGTAAATCCAGCCCGGACCGGTCCAACCGGAAACATAGCCGGGGCCGATGGTTGTAACCCAGTTGCCATTGTTGTAATATTTGTCTGTGCCATAGCGGCTCAGCGTCTGATACGGACTGATGCCCTGATTGCCGGAAACACCGTATGAGAAGCGGAACTTCAGTTCGTCAAACACATTCATCTGCTTGATAAATTCCTCTTCCTGTGCCTTCCATCCCAATGCTCCTGAAGGGAAGAAAGCCCATTTGTTGTTTTCACCAAACTTGGAACTTCCGTCCGCACGAGCCGTAAAGGTGGCCAAATACTTGTTGTCATAGGTATAGTTCAGGCGGGCCATCCACGAGAGCATCGTGCTGGTCGAATATCCGTTCGACACGCCATTTTGCTCAGGATTGCCGGCGCCCATGTTCTGATTCTTCAAGGCTTCGTTCACAAAGTTGCGGGCAACCAAGTTCGAACTCTTGCTGTTCGTATATTCCCACGAGAAACCGCCCATAGCACCAATTTCGTGCTTGGCAAAGGCTTTCCGGAAATTGGCAAAGGTCTCGGAAACGATGTTGTTGCCTTCCCAGTTTGAAATCTCGCCTTGTCCATTGTTCATGGTGCCCACTTCGGTGTAGACTTTGGGATAATAGCGGTCTGAGGTAGACTTGCCGAACTTATAGTTCAGTTGTGTTGTCAGTTTCAGTTCGGGGACAATCTGCCATTCCAATGCCAGCGATGAGATCACGTCCAGCATCTTGGTCTTGTTCTGCCTGTTCTCAGTCAGTGCGATTGGGTGCCCGTAGTCCTGAGCGTTGGTCATATAATAAGTTCCATCCTCGTTATAAACGGGATAAATGGGGTTGCGCCAATAGCTCAGACCACCATTATGATTACGCGAGCCGGCCGTAAGAATATTGGAAAAGCGCACCTTGAAATTATCGAAAATATTATGGTCTACGCTCAAGTTATAACCACCCTTCTTGTAGTTATCCTTAATATACATTCCTCGGTCCGTGTAATAGTTTGCACTGAGGTTGAACATGGTTTTCTCGTTGGAGCTCGACACCGTCACCGTCGTATTGTTCGATACCGGCGTGTCACGGAACACGAGGTCTTCCCAGTCTGTCCGCGTGGTCCACGTTGTCATCAGTTCCGTGATGCTCGGATAGTAAACTCCCGCAGAGTTCTTGGCACCGATATACAGAGGCTCCAGTCCGCCATTGATGCGCGATTCATTATTCAACGAAGCCATCAGCACCGGGTCGCGCCAGATGTCAAGCTTCGTGCTGAACTGAGACAGCGTCAGTTGTTGGCGCACAGAGACAGTCGTCGTTCCTGCCTTGGCGCGTTTGGTGGTAATCATAATCACACCGTTCGCACCACGCGAGCCATAAATAGCACTCGCCGAGGCATCTTTCAGCACCTCCAGATTGACGATGTCGGCAGGGTTAATCTGCTTCAAATCGCCGGCATCACCCAAGGGGAAGCCATCGACTACGACCAGCGGCGCATTCGACCCGTGCAGAGACGAGCCACCACGCACCCTTACCGTTGAGCCAGCACCCGGGTCCTGAGACGAATTGATCACTTGCAGACCGGCCGCGCGGCCCTGCAACAGTCCCTCAACGGAGTTGGCAGGTGTGGACTTGAGTTTGTCTACATTGACATTGGTTACCGATCCGGTCAGGTCGCTCTTTTTCACGCTGCCATACCCAATCACGACGACTTGGTCCAGCGTCTGGTCGTCTTCTTTCAGCACAATATCGATCGTGCCGTTTTTAGCCGTTACGGTCTGGTCGGCCATACCTACATAAGAGAAAACGAGCTGTCCTCCCGACTTTACACCTGCAAGCCTGTAGAATCCGTCCATATCGGTCACAGTTCCATTCGATGTACCTACCTCCTTTACAGTTACACCAATGAGAGGCTCCCCGGTCATGTCCTTAACATGACCCGAAACTTCTATCTTGTTTTGAGCATACAACATGGTGCTGCAAAACAAAATACATATCAACACCATCAATCTGCTGATAGGCTGACATAAATTTAGGTTCTTAGGTTGTTTCATGTTTATAATAATTAAAGATTTTTACTCTATCCTATTCTTCATTCTTCACTCCTCATTCTTATTTCTTCACTCTTCCCTCTTCGTTCTTATTTCTTCCCTGCAAAATTATGCCTTATTATTTTAAGTTCATTTCGAAAAAATGGCAGATGATTATACTATTTTGAAATTTTACGTATTTATTTGATATTTACACCCTACATTCCTCAGATTTCAGGTAGTCTACCAATTCTTCGACCTTGCAAGTGGCCACACCGACATATTTATCGGCCGCCCCATAATACACGTATAGCGTACCGTCTACAACAACGTTACCCGTCGGGAACACGCAGCCATCATACATGCCCTGCGTTTCATAGTCTTCCTCCGGCTCAAGAATCGGGTTGGGCGTTCGGCCAATCACCTTGGTGGGATCGTTGAAATCGAGCAGCAACGCACCCGCACGGTAGTGGCCCACCCCACCTTTCTCCACGCCGTGATACAGCACCAGCCAGCCTGCCTCCGTGCGTATAGGCGGCGTGCTTCCTCCGATTTTTTCCTCCCACGTGCCTTCAATGCCCGTGATGAGCAGTGTGCTCGGCTTGTCTTCCCACGACAAAAGGTCGTCGGAAAATTTGAGCCATATCGACGGATATTTCACTCCGTAGCTTTCGCCGACATACTGCTTGGGGCGGTGCATCAGCACATATTTTCCATTCACTTTCTCAGGAAAGAGAATCACGTCGCGATCGTCCAGACACGAATGGGTCAGTCGGCCCAACCTTCTGAACGACTTGAAGTCGGTCGTCACGGCCAAGCCCGTATTTCCCATGTTCTCACGGATAGCCGTTGGAGCGTTTTCGCCACATTCCGGCGTCAGCACCACGTCGTGTGCGAAGGTCCAGTAACGGCCCGGCGGAAAGGGACGATAGGCATAGGTGATATAAAACTCGTTGTCAAACTTCACGATTCTCGGATCTTCGACACATCCGCCGTCGGGCCCGTCCTCACTCGGACCGAACACGGGGGAGTTGGATTCGCGTCTGAAATGAAACCCATCGGTGCTTGTGGCCAACCCAAAACGAATGACGTGTTTCTCATCATTGCCGGCACATCTGTAGAGCATATAGAAAATTCCTTTGTCATAAATCACTCCGGGATTGCAAGTAATCAGCGACTCCCACTCGTTTTCGGGATTCGGAGCCATCACGGGATTGCCGACAAATTTTAATAATTTCATAGTTTTTCGTTTTTAACCTAATATGATATACACCAAGACACAGGCGGTGACAAGTGTCAGGGCGTAAATAAAATAATTCTTATACCATGTGAGCCTGAATGCTCTCTGAACTTCTGCCTTCAGTTCTGCTGCGTTGAACGTAGTGGTTTCCAATTTTTCGGGAGCCGGAGCGGGGAAACAGAGGCTCAGGAAATAGGTCACCAAAGCGCTGCAAACAAAGAGAATGGGAACAATCAAGAGAAAATGCAGAGACCCGAACAGACTCGACTTGAAAGCGTAGCCGATGACCGCAATCACGAGGCCTGCCAGCAGTCCCATGAACGCTCCCTGCCCATTGACACGCTTGGAAAACACGCCCAGCAAAAAGGTGGCGACGATGGGAGGCGCAAGATAGGAGAGCATTTCCTGATAATACTTCAACAGGGAACCAAACCTGCCGATCTGCGGAGCCCACAGCGCCGCAAGCACAATAATGACACACGAGGCTATCTTGCCCACCACGACCAGTCGTCGGGAAGACGCCCGCTTGTTGTATTTGGCATAAAAGTCCATCGTTATCAGGGTAGACGTGGAATTGAGAATGGCACTCAGCGTGGAGGTGAGGGCCGAAACCAACGCCGCCAACATCACGCCCAACAACCCGGTGGGAATCAGCCGCATCACCATGTTGGGATAAACCATGTCGGGCTTTTCAAGACCCGGAAACAAATCCCTGGCAATCACGCCGGGAATGGCTATAATAAATAAGGTGAGCAGCGTCAGGAAACCGGCAAAAAGCACTCCTTTACGGCCCTCGTCGATGGTCTTGGAACTCAGCACACGCTGCACGAGCGTCTGATTGTTGGCCCAGAAATACAAGCCCGTGATGGGCATACCCACTATCAATCCCAGCCAAGGGGTGGCGGGGTCGTCCATCGGACGGATGAGACGCGTCAGTATATCGTGCTCGGTAAACAGCCGATAGAAATAGGCTCCGCCACGTTCGAAACAGAAATAAGACAACAACACCGAGCCCAATATCAGGATTACCGCCTGGATGATCTCGGCATTGATGGCAGAAGACAGTCCGCCCGGAATGGTGTAGGAGGCACAGATCAGGGCAAAAATGAGAATAATCAAACTCAACTCGGCTTCCGGAAACACCAGCTTGATAATCAAAGCCCCCGCATAGAGCGCTCCCGCAGCATCGAGGAAGATATTGCCGATGATGCAAAGGGCGGAAAAATAATATCTCGATTTCCCGTCAAAACGCTTCTCAAGAAACTCCGGAATGGTGAAAATTTCAGACTTGATATAAAGCGGTAACAGGATAACGGCGAAAAACACCATCACGAGGATGCCGCCTGCAAGATTGTAGTTGAACACCGCCAAGCCCGTGTGATAGGCATCGCCGGACTGCCCGATCAGTGTCGTACTGGAAATACTCGCCGCAAACAACGACAGCCCCACTACCCACCAAGGCATACTCCGGCCTGCAAGGAAATAGGACTGGGAGTCTGAACTCCTGCCGTTTCGAAGTCCCCACCAGATGATAAACATCAGGTATAAAAATATGATGGCTATATCAATCGTATGAATAGTAAAATCGGCCATTAGATGCTTGTTTAGATTCTATTTGCAAATGTAAACAAATAAATTGTGATGTTCTGTTCTATTTTTTGTCGGATGATTATACTTTTTTGAAGTTGGCGCTCGGTTTCAACATATTATTCCTAAATTTGTATCAAAAGATTCAAAATATGAAAGACGTCATCAAAGAAATCACTCCCATAGCACCGGAAGACCTTTTTATCGTGCTCGACCACCCCGATGCCGACTTCGACTATCCCGTTCACTACCATCCCGAATACGAGATAAACCTCGTGATGAACACCTACGGCAAGCGAATAGTAGGAGACTCGATTGAGCCGTTTGAAGATTTGGACCTCGTCATGACAGGCCCCAACCTTGCACACGCATGGCGTGGAGAAGTGGTTAAGGGGAATCATGTCATCACGATTCAGTTCAGCGATGAACTGCTGTCCATGCCAATCATGTCTAAACGTCTGTTTTCAAACATCAAAAAACTATTGGTGGACTCCCAAAGGGGAATCTGTTTCTCAAAACAGGTGCAGCAAAACGTCAAAGACAAGATCATCAACATTACGCGGATTCAGGGCTTCCAAACCGTGCTGGAATTCCTTTCGTTGCTCTATGAACTTTCCATCAGCGACCGATACGCGCTCGTCAGCAGCCGATACGATATGCAGGCAACCATCCTGACGTCCAAAAGCAGGCGCATCGAGAAAGTATGCAACTACATGAAGAATCACTTCACAGAAGATATTACACTTGCCGACGTGGCCCAACTCGTGGGGATGTCCGACTCCGCATTCAGCCATTTCTTCAAGGGAAAGACAAACTCCACCTTCATTGACTATCTGAACAACCTGCGCATTACGTATGCCTGTCAGCTGCTTGTCGACACCTCACAAACCGTTGCAGAGATATGCTATCATTGCGGATTCAACAATATGTCTAACTTCATCAGGATGTTCAAGCGCAAAAAAGCCATGACGCCCAATGAATACAGAACGTTTATCAGCCAGATGCTGATAAAGTATTAAATGGAGAGGGAAGAATAAGAGTGAAGAATGAGGAGTGAGGAATGAAGAGTGAGGAATGAGGAGTGAAGAATGAGGAGTGAGGAATGAGGAGTGAGGAATGAGGAGTGAAGAATGAGGAGTGAGGAATGAAGAATGAAGAACGAAGAATGAAGAATGGAGAATGGTGAATGGAGAATGGTGAATGGTGAATGGAGAATGGTGAATGGAGAATGGAGGATGGTGAATGGAGAATGGTGAATGGAGAATGGTGAATGGAGAATGGAGGATGGAGAATGATTTCTCCATATATAAGACAGGGTTTCCCTATTTGTAAATTTTAATAACCATTTTTTGGTAATTATTTTTGGTTCATCCAGCGCAAAAAGGGCTATGTTTCGCCGCTCCCTCCCTTCTTTCGCAGCGCAAAAACTTCCCCGTTTGCAGGGATAGTATTCCGCCATATCATGGCAGAGGCCTAACGGCGGTATGGCTAAGCCTCATCCGCCACCCGGCTAAGCCTCATCCGCATGGCGGTTAAGCCCTTTCCGCCCCGCCATTCGATACCTTTCGCCGATGGGAAATACAGGAGCGACGCAACCTCTTTACAACAGCTCCTGATTTCCAACCCATTACAAACTTCCGCCATTTTCGCGTATTTCAAACAAATGCCCACCCGTTTGTAAATACGCGCAGCATAGAAGGCCTTTTGTAAAGAAAAAACGCACGTTCCGTCTCCACGTTATAACGTCAAGAAGAAAACAAAAAACGCTCAATACGCAGGGCAAGCATTGCATAAAGAAAATAATTTCGCGTTGTGGCTTGTCGCCACATGACTGCAACATTTCGCTGATTCCAATTAGAAGTGCAAAACTTGTCGCATTAAAAAAAGAAAACACACAACATTATCCGACAGAATTATGTACCTTTGTCCTCAACAGTATGTGCCACTGTAGCTTAAAAATAATCATCCTAAATAATTAATATGAAGAAGAAACTATTTATCTTGTGGGCAGTCCTCCTTGTCACAGGGATGGCCGGTGCTCAGAACGGACCTCAGGTGAAAGTGGCAGAAGGCGTGCTTGAGGGAGTAAACGAATCGGGGGTCATGGTGTTTAAGGGAGTTCCGTTTGCCGCTCCTCCGGTAGGCGACCTCCGGTGGAAGGCTCCACAACCTGTAAAATCTTGGGAAGGCGTGCGCAAGGCCTCCGAGTTTGGGCCAAACCCGATGCAGGAGAATATCTTCGGTGACATGAATTTCGGAACAAGTGAGATGAGCGAGGACTGTCTCTACCTGAACATCTGGTCTCCCTCCAAGACCCTGAACGAGGGCCTTCCCGTATTGATATACTTCAATGGCGGAGGATTGATGGCCGGTAGTGGCAGCGAGCCCCGATATGCCGGACTGTCTATGGCCCGCAAAGGCATTATTTCGATTACGGCAAATTACCGAGAGGGCATCTTTGGCTTCTACGCCAATTCGGCCCTGTCGAAAGAGACCGCCCATAAGGGCTCAGGCAATTATGGATTCTTGGATCAGGTGGCCGCTATCACTTGGGTGAAAAACAACATCAAGGCCTTTGGCGGCGACCCTGATCGCATCACCATTGTAGGCGAGTCTGCCGGCTCCATGTCTGTCAGTGTGCTGATGGCATCTCCCCTATGCAAAGGACTTTTTGCCCAAGCCATGGGATCGAGTGGATCGGTATTGGGCTATCAGCGCGTGGCCACGCTGAAAGAGGCAGAAAAGGCCGGCGATGAGAAAATGAAAGACTTGGGCTGCAAAAATCTCAAAGAACTGCGCGCCCTGCCTGCCGCAGAACTTCTCAAACGTGCAGGCGTAAGGAGTGTTCCGCAATATAACATTGATGGCTATTTCCTCACGGAACAGCCCATAGCGACCTACGGCAAGGGAGAACAGATGCAAATTCCGCTCCTTGTCGGTGGAAATTCCCACGAGATGGTTCCGTCGTTCGTTTTTCAGGACAAGTCTGCCACATTAAAGCATGTGAGGGATTTCGCTGCCGAGCGTTTTGGCAATCACACCGATAAAATTCTGGACATGTATGGCATCCATACCGATGCCGACGTGCAGGGTGAGAATGTCATACAGCTTGCCTCTGATATGTTTATAGGATTTTCAACATGGAGGTGGTGGAATATGCACAACCAGACCTGCCGACAACCCATATACAGATATAACTATTGTCATCCACGCCCGGAAATGAGGGTTAAGAACAAGGTTGCCGGACTGGCCGGAGGTGTGCAGGAAAAGAAAGCAGACACTCCCGCCGCGCCCAAACTCAAGGGAGCCGTTCACTCCGCAGACATAGAATACGCCATGGGCAATCTGCCCACCAACCGTGTTTACGACTGGCAACCTGAGGATTATACGGTGTCCGACCAGTTTATGAACTACTATGCCTACTTTGTCAAGACCGGCAACCCCAACGGTTTGGGACTTGTGCAGTGGCAGGCAACGAATGGCAAGGCGGTGGCTCCGGTACTGCAACTGGATGTACAGAGCAAGGAAACGGCCGATCCGCAGCTGGAACAGCGCTATCAGTATATCGAAAGTTTGTTCAAGTATTAAACGAAAAAAGTTACGGTAGTAAACTATATTAAGTGCAATAAGCAGGTGGCTCTATCGCTGCCTGCTCTATGTGCTTGTATGCCAAAGCACTTAATCATCACTGTTTATGATGCTGTTGTAACTGTCATCAATAAGTCGCATTAAGAATATAATCAATAAAACAAATAAGATGCAGCCAGAAATAACTACAACACCCGGAATATCGACAACCAGGCCAAGTATCATCAGTAGCGTTGCCAGGATAGTGACAAGAGTCAATATTGGTTTTCTGTTTTGCTTTTTCCCTTTCATGTGGTAAATATACGAAATTATTATTAATAAGCAACCAAACAAGTATAAAAAACGGCAAAAGAGATAAAAAATAACATACAATTACCTTTACAGAAGCACAGGTAACGATTCATCGGTAGTAAGAGCTAATGAGTTTATCCTTAAGTCGCAAGGGAAGAGGGAAGAATGTATCGGAAGTGTCTGAGGGCAACAGGAGTTTACACGCACGAACTTTTATTTCTACATCATATCTTCCTGTTTTCAATTCTATTTGCGGTTACATGGTTGCCACAATCGTAAAGGACGTACAGTGTTTCCAAAAAGGAAATGCCTACTGAGTCTTTATCTCCCCAGTAAATATTAACTGGGGGCTTGTTTCCACTGTTTCACTCGCCCCGTTCCGGGCACACCGGCTGGGAAAACTGAACGGACACACTGCGCAGGATGATTCCTGCGCCTGCACCTCCGTCGGACTTTATCTTAGGCGAGCCATAAAATCCTTCAGTTGCTGCACATCCTTGACGGCCGTCTCGGTTTCAAACCTGCTGTCCAGATTGATGCCCGCAAACTGCGGATGGCGGAAATTTCTGATACGTTCCGCGTCGTCCGGGCCGATGCCTCCGCCCAGCAGGAAGGGCGTCTGCCCCTCATAGGCCTCAAGCATCGACCAGTCGAAGTCTTCCTCACGGTCTCCGTCATGATCGCGGCGACCCTCAAAAAGAAACATATCGGCCACGCCCTCATACGCCGCGCACCTGGTCACATCCTCACGTGAGCCAATGCTGATGGTCTTGATAATTTTAATATTGGGCGCGATGTCGGGAATGAGCGTGCGCTTCAAATTCTCTACCATCTCACGGCTTTCCGTGCCGTGCAGCTGCACAAAGTCGAGCGCATAGTTATAGACGCGCGTCACGATGGTCTGTGGCATCTCGTCTGCAAACACTCCCACACGCCGGGGGGTCGTCAAGGTTGGGTCCTCTTTGCCACAAGACCTGCGCAGACGCTCCTCGCTATAATCGGGAATGATGCCTGCCTGAGACGAAATCATCTGAATAAAACGGGGACTTTCCTCGCAAAAGTCAAAGCCCATCATGTCGATACCCAGTTTTGTCACTTCGCGAATGTTATCGGCATCGCGCATACCGCACACTTTGATGATCATAATGATTGTTTTATGGCGTTAAGGAGCAGCAGAATCGGTGGAAGCAAGCCGGAGTGCTGATGATTTCCGAGCACTGTCCGACCAAACCGCCTAATGCCCGGCAGGCTTACCCCTGCTGCCGCCGTTGAAACTCATACCGCACAACGGCAACATCGTTTGGACCAGTTGGGTTGCCCCTTATATGCCACGTGTTTGTTTTATAATAACTCCATTCAACGGAAACTATTGTCTGAAACGGCGACAAAAAGATGTAATGTTCATCATTTCCACCCATAAAACGGCGACACACCGGCGCACACCGCCCTCGTATCAAAAGCAATGGGGCCTGCCCGAAAACGGCAGACCCCATGTTATTGTTGTTACTTTTTGTTTCGTCTCACGCCCATACAGTGGCATGGCTTGCGGTTATTTCATGTTTCGCGGCATGCCGCCATCAGCCCGTTGGTGCAGCAGGCAGTTGTTCTGCACAAGCTGAGACGCGGCGTTGTCCGTCGCCGGTCTATCGCTCCATCTCCAGACTGGCCCATATAAACGGGCCCACGCCTTTGGCGTCGTTGTCGCGGACGGGCTCACTCATGTAATAGTCGAAAGAGCCGTCGCGTCTGAAGTTGGGTTTCTTCACGTAGGGGCCGGGCGCGGGTCCCAGTCCACTCACTTCACAGCATTGGGTGAGCGAGATGGTCTTGTCGGCGTTCACCTTGACAAATTCCTTGATAATACCGTTGTAGGCCTTCACTCCGGCCGCCTTGAATTCAGCGTCGAGATAACCCAGACGGGCACCCTTGAGCAGGCAGTAGGCAAACATCGACGAGCAGGTGGCTTCCAAGTAGTTGCGCGGGTCCTGCACATCGAGCACGTCATACCATACGCCCGTCTGTTTGTCCTGATGTTTCACGACCTGAGTCATGGTCTTTCTGAACAGGTCTACCAGTTCGCTGCGGCGCTCGCAGCCCTCAGGCAACACGTCGAGTACCTCCATGATGGCCATCGTGTACCAACCTAAGGCCCTGCCCCATGTATGCTTGCTCTGCCCCGTGCCCTTATCGGCCCAAAACGCGGTGTGGGTCTCGTCCCACGCGTGTTTCCACAGTCCCGTCGCAGCGTCGTATGTGCGGGCGTCGGTCTTCACAATCTGGTCTATGGCGTCGGGCCAGTATTTCCGCTCCGCTTTCTTCTGTCCTTTCAGCGTGGGGGCAGCCATGACATAGAACGGCAGCCCCATGAAGATGCCGTCGAGCCACACCTGATTGGCGTAGATGGCCTTGTGCCACCACACGCCTTCGTTGGTGCGGGGCTGCTTTTCGAGCTGCTTGAACAGGGTTTTCAGGGCTTTTTGGAGATTTTTCTGTGGCTCCATCTCGTTCATGCGATAGATGAAACGGGCTGTGCGCACGTTGTCGAGGTTGAAATCCTCGAATTTATAGTCCTTGATGTTGCCCTTTCGGTCGATCATCTCGGCAGGATAAGCCTTGAGATATTCGAGTATGGCGGGGTCTTTATAAGTAAGGTAGGTGTCGAGCATACTTTCGAGTTCGATACCCATAACATAATTCCATCTGGGCTTCTTTGCAAAGTCGAGCAGATAGCTTTTGGGGGTGCGCTTCATCTCTGAAGCCACCATCCATTGGGAGTAGTTGCGAAAAGGGCGGTCGGCCTCGTTCAGCACGAGCGAGCCATTGATGAAGAGATTGTCAAACTTGATGTTGCGGGTCTTGCCGCTGATGCTCACCGGCATCTTTGAAACACCCTCGAAATGACAGTTCTTCAGCGTCACGTCGTACACGTTTTCGATGTTGTTCAGTCCGATAATCTGTACGCCGTATTTGCTCTCCTTGCTCGTCACGTTCTCCATGTAGACCTTGCGCACCGTAGGTTCAAACCCACGATAGCACGCCTCCTTAGGCTCATAGTCGAGATTGATGCGCAGCACGGCCTCGTTGCACTGCCCCACTGTCACGTTCCTCATGTTGATATTCTCTATCAGTCCGCCGCGACAGTTGTTGGTCTTGATGCGCAACACACGGTCGAGGTGGGGCGAATCCATGTAGCAGTTTTCAGCAAACACGTTGCGGCAACCGCCCGAAATCTCCGACCCGATAACCACACCGCCATGCCCGTCGACCATCTTGCAGTTGCGGATGATAATGTTTTGTGACGGTTTATTCCACAAACGACCGTCGTTGTTGCGTCCGCTCTTGATGGCGATGCAGTCGTCGCCCGTGTCGAACGTGCAGTTTTGAATCAGCACGCCGTCGCAGGCTTCCGGGTCGCAACCGTCGCCGTTGGGGCCTTCGTTGTGTACATAGACACCGTCTACGGTGATGTTTTTCGACAACAGGGGATGAATCACCCAGAAAGGCGAATTGATCAACTGCACGTCCTTAATCAGGATGCCGTCGCTCTCCACAAAGTTCACCAACTGTGGGCGCAGTCCCTGTCCCATTCCAAACTTGCGCTCGTCCCAAGGCACATCGTCTTCCGCGTATTTCAGAAGCTGGGCGCGGGAGCCCAAGTTCTGTGCCTCCTTGGTCTCACCCTCTACATATCCGTAGACGGGTTTTCCACACATGGGCCACCAAGTCTCGTTGCTCCCGTTGCCATCGACGGTTCCCTTTCCCGTCAGGGCCACGTCAGTCACTTGGTAGGCGTAGATGCAGGGCGAATAGTTCCAGCATCCTAGACCCTCCCACGAGGTCTTTACAAGAGGATAGAGTTTAGGGTCGAAAGCAAATTTCAGCGTTGCCCCCTCCTCAATCACCAAGTTCACGTGACTGTGCAGGCGAATGGCGCCGGTGAGCCAGTTGCCTTTGGGCACTACCACGCGCCCGCCGCCATTCTTCGAACACGCAAGAATGGCGTTGTTGATAGCTTTCTGATTCTTGGCGGCCGAAGCATTTGGGGAGGCTCCGAATTGTGTGATTTTGTATTCACGATCGGCAAATTGTGGCATACGGATGCTCTGTTCAATCTGTTTGTACAGAGCCTCGTCCCAGTTTTGGGCAAGAGCCGTCAGTGGCAATAACAGTGCCACCAGCAATGTCGATAAATGTTTCATACTGATGTTAAATAAGTTTATGAATTTGTTTTAATTGAAGTTTTTAAACAGAAAAACAGGTTCCTTATCTTCACAGACTGTGCCTGTCAGCATTGTTACCATGCGAAGGGGCGTTAATCCCTTGATTTTTAATTACGCACAAAGATAAGAAAGAATTCTCAGAAACAGAGACCATAAATGTTAAAAAACAATTTTAACTGCTAAATTATTTGCTTTTTTCAAAAAGAAAACCTATATTTGCTACAGTTTTTCGATGGTTTCGCGATATTTTTGTTATGCGAAATCTATCCCTCGAGGTTGGTAGCATCCTGCACCAACCTCTTTTTGGATTCGGGAACAACATTTTTTGCTGCCACGAGTAAGTAAAAATTAATATATGTAATTATTCCAACTTCATGGGTTAAGTATGGTTAATACTTTCCCAAAATCACCTCATGTATGGTGGAAATCTATTAAATTTGTTTGTGGAGTACAATAAATCAAAAAACAATTTAATCCATTAATAATAACAATATGAAGACAGTTTATGATTTCAGTCTGCTCGACAAAAAGGGCAACGAAGTGAAGTTATCGGAGTATAAAGGCAAAGTGCTGCTCATCGTAAACACCGCTACCGAGTGCGGTTTCACTCCTCAGTATGAGGAACTCGAAGCAATGTACGGCCGACTGAAAGACAAGGATTTTGAGATTCTCGACATTCCCTGCAATCAGTTTGGCGGACAGGCTCCCGGCTCCGACGAAGATATTGCACAGTTCTGCCGTCTGAAGTTCGGCACGAAGTTCCCGCAGTTCAAGAAAAGTGAGGTGAACGGCGACGACGCCCTGCCCCTTTACAAGTGGCTCAAGAGCCAAAAGGGATTCGAAGGATTCGACATGGAGCATAAAATTGCGCCCATCCTCGTGGATATGTTCGACAAGAGCAACCCCGACTGGCGCAAGAGCAGCGACATCAAATGGAACTTCACCAAGTTTCTCATCAACCGTGAGGGTGAAGTCGTAGCCCGCTTTGAGCCGACCAAAGACCTCGCCAAGGTTGAGGAAGCCATCAAGGCTCTCCTGTAACACAAGGCACAAGGATATATTACATACGGGCGGCGATTCCACGTCGCCCTTTTGATTTACAGATGGCTCCATAGCCAATGCACAACCGCCAAAACGTTTGTTTTGGCGGTTTTTTGTACCATGAAAGTTCCGCTCAGACTTATCGGACTGGTCAGTCCTGTTCGATAGGTCAGCCCCGGCGGCCCGGTCGGGGTCGGCAGTCCCACTCGGCCCGGTCGCCCGGAATACCAACTTTTAGGTATTGCCGCGTCGTTCCACATTTGCTAACTTTGCACCCTAAATCAAAAAAACACATTTAAATTATATTGATCAACACAGAATGAAAAGATTATTTTCGCTTATTCTCATCCTTTTCAGTGTCCTCACACTCATGGCCGAGGAAACCGACGCCATGTTGTTTGGCGACGTTAAGAGTAAGACTACAGGAAAACACCTTCCCTATGTACAAATTCAAGTCAAAGGAACAAAGCTGATTACCAACTGCGACAAGTCGGGACACTTCCAGCTGCCCAACCTGCCGGAGGGCGAACAGACCATTGTGGCCAGCTTCGTGGGCTACAAGCCGCAGGAGCTCAAGGTTATGATGGAACGCAACAAAGGTACGGAAGTCTACTTTTTCTTGGAAGAAGACGAGCAGGAACTCGATCAGGTGGTTGTCACCGGGACGCGCACACAGCACTTCCTGAAAGACGTGCCCATCCGCACTGAGGTGCTCACCTCACAAGCCATCATCAACAAAAACGCTCAAAATCTATACGAAGCCCTTGAGGGCGTACCCGGCATCCGCGTGGAACAACAGTGCCAATTCTGCAACTTCTCCATGGTGCGCATGCAGGGATTAGGCGCCGAACATACGCAGGTGCTCATCGACGGCGAGCCCATCTATTCCGGACTGGCCGGCGTCTATGGCCTCAGCCAGATGGGGACCAACGATATAGACCGGCTGGAAATTGTGAAGGGAGCAGGCTCCGCGCTCTATGGCAGCAGTGCTGTAGCCGGTGCCATCAACATCATCAGCAAGGAGCCGAGCTACGAGCCGAGCCTGAACGCCGACCTGCAGTTTGGCAATTTCGGCTATCGCAACTACAACGCATCGGCCTCCATGCGCAAACGCAACATCGGTTTCAACATTTTCGCCCAGCGCACGGAAAACGATGCCATAGACATGACGCAGGATGGCGACACACGCGACAAGGTGAAACACAAAGACGGCGTGTCCGACCGCGTGGCCTCAAAGCTCACCAACATGGGATTCGGCCTCCACTTCTACCATCCATTTGCCAAGAACGACAAGCTCGTGATACGCGGAAAGGTGATGGAGGAGCATCGTGCCGGCGGCACCATGACCGACAATCTCTACCTCAACCCGTTCTCCGAAGGCACCGAAGACATCACCACCAATCGCCTGTCGGGCGACTTAAACTACAACCTGCCTATCGGCAAACGATCTGAACTGAACTTTTCCACAGCCTATGTTCATCATAAACGCAATGCCACCAACGACACCTTCTTAGGCGACTACATCGATTCGCACAACGGTGCAACGCCCGACGTGCAGATGATGCGACCCTACGTGGCTAAGGAAAACACGTACACCCCATCCCTCACCTTCACCACACGCCTGTCCCACCACACTCTGCTCGCCGGCGCACAAGGCTACTTTACCAATCTGCGCGAGACCGGACTCTACTGCGTAAACGACGAGGAGGACCCCCATCATGGCACGGCCTACACCTCCGTAGGCAAGAAACACGCCAACGAATTCGGCTTCTTCGTACAAGACGAATGGACCATTCTTCCCGGCCTCGTGGCCGTTCCCGGCCTGCGTTTCGACGTCCACAGCTCCGGCGAGGAATACACCTCCAGTGAAAAAGTGTACGACGGCACATTCCCCAAGACCAAGTTCAACGAAACTTCATTCAATCCCCGTCTGGCCTTGAAATATCAGGTTTCGTCCGAACTC
This sequence comes from uncultured Bacteroidales bacterium, assembly GCA_937995875.1. Classification (GTDB taxonomy): domain Bacteria; phylum Bacteroidota; class Bacteroidia; order Bacteroidales; family Bacteroidaceae; genus Prevotella. Next base: position 28,805 of record CALKIW010000029.1, read on the forward strand.
GTGATACGCGCCAACGTGGGGACAGGCTTCCGCGCTCCCTACGGATTCTCGGAGGATCTCCACCTGTGCAGCGGCTCGCCCCGCGTATGGAAGTCGGCCGACCTCGATGGTGAGCGAGCAGTGAGCTTCAACCTCTCCGCCGACTACTACGGTCACAACTATCAGCTTAGTGCCAACCTTTTCCGCACCAACCTGAGCAACAAGATCGAGTTCGTTCCGGCCGACGAAAAAGTGAAGAAACTGGGCTACACCTATCAGTGGCAAAACCAAGACGACGCTTATGTGCAAGGCATCGAACTCGGCGTGAAGTGGAATCCGTTCAAGGATTTCAAGACCGCATTGGGCTGGACGTTCAATCAGGGCAAGTACAAGCACGTGCGTGGCGACTGGGCCGACACCCCGTATGCCGCAGCCAGCAAGAATATCTCACGCTTCCCGGCTATGACTGGCGACATCAATTTGGAATACACGCCGGGCACATGGACGTTTACCGTGAACGGCTCGTTGCAGGGAAAAATGTATATTGACTACATGAAAGACGACGAGATTGCCGAGAAAATCAAGGAAACCAACACCTATATGCTCTTCAATGCCCGTGTGGCCAAGCAAATCGGGGATTGGTCCATCTATGCCGGCGGGAAGAATATCTTCAGCTATGTGCAGGACGAGAAGCACACAGACAATGCCGCTTTCATGTACGCTCCGGTCTATGGGGCCACATGGTATGTGGGCGTCGGCGTGAAACTGTAGTGTCCCACTGCAATCCATAGGTAACCTGACACGGACCGCAAACACGACGGGCGCATCCTCTATCTCTTTATCAATTTGTCGGAAAGAGGGTGCGCCCATGATTTTATCAAAATAAAAGAACGGGCGTCCCGCCGCGCCAATAACCTAAAAACTGTCAAAAAAATATCCCGTCAGCATATATTTTCGTATCTTTGTAGAAGATAAGCTGCACTCGACAATTAGAAAGTAAACTTTCATTGT
>CALKIW010000030.1 GCA_937995875.1 uncultured Bacteroidales bacterium
ACGTTCAGCGAAAAGGAAATTCGCTCTCCACAGACAATGCCCACAGTCACACGCGGCTCCTGTCCGGGCAGAAAACCTTCACCATGCTGCTTTGTAAACGACTGATTGTGTTCCGTCACGTTTTCCATTGTTCCCTCTGTTATAATTTGCTCACCTACGACTGTAAAAATAATGACACCTCTGCCATGTGGGCAAAAGGCTACCCATTGCCTCCTTCATGACAATAGAGCAGGTGAAAAACTATGCAAAGATAGCGATTTTAGAGCATAATCCGCATACTTTACTCAAAAAGTTTGTATCTTTGCAATATGAACAAAAAAATATTACTTGGCATGACGCCTGCCGAACTCAAGGCTGTTGCGAAATCCCTGGGCATGCCCGGTTTCACGGGCGACCAGATGGCGAAGTGGATGTATGAGCAACACGTGCGCTCGATAGACGAGATGACCAACATCTCCAAGGCTAACCGTGCGCGTCTGGCCGAGAAATACGAGATAGGCTGTGCCGACCCCATAGATGCCCAACTCTCCAAAGACGGCACCATCAAATATCTGTTTCCCGTGCGTACCACCGCATACAAGGAGGGAGAAGAAGTCCCTGCAAAGAGGCAACCCAAGTTTGTGGAAACGGTGTATATCCCCGATGACGACCGAGCCACGCTGTGTGTATCGTGCGAAGTGGGCTGCAAGATGAATTGTCTTTTTTGCCAAACCGGCAAACAGGGGTTTGAGGGCTATCTCTCGGCAGCCGACATCCTCAATCAGATTTACAGCCTGCCCGAACGCGAGAAACTCACCAATATCGTGTTTATGGGACAAGGAGAGCCAATGGACAACCTCGACAATGTGTTGCGATCGACAGAGATTCTCACTGCTCCGTATGGATATGCATGGAGCCCGAAGCGCATCACGGTGAGCACCATCGGCATCAAAGACAAACTGAGACAGTTTCTCGAAGATAGCAGTTGCCACGTGGCTGTGAGCCTTCATTCACCCATTCACGAACAGCGGGCAGAACTGATGCCCATAGAGCGGACTACACCCATAGAGGAGATTGTAGACTTGCTGCGCAACTACGACTTCTCTCACCAGCGTCGCCTGTCATTCGAATACATCATGTTTGGGGGCGTGAACGACTCGCTGACCCATGCACGGCAAATTGTCAAACTGTTGCAGGGGCTGTTCTGCCGCGTCAATCTCATTCGTTTCCACAAAATCCCGAACGTGAACCTGCATCCTACCGACGATAAGAAGATGGAGAGCTTCCGCGATTATCTCACGGCACACGGCATCTTCGCAACGATACGGGCGAGTCGGGGACAGGATATTGACGCTGCCTGTGGATTGCTGAGTACATCGAAAAAAACGGCCGAAGAAAGTCGGAGGTAAACCATGCGAAGGTGGAGGTGGAGTCGCGTAGCAGTTGCATGGAGCATGGTAAGCACCGTCATTGTCATGACAGCGTGCAACGAGAAACAAGGACTACTGCCCAAGTCGGGAGGAAGACTCTACGAAGTGTTGGTGGTTGGCGACACTGACGACATCGTAAGAAATGTTCTTGAAGCCGATGTTGAAGGATTGCCACAGCATGAGCCTGAATTTGACGTGTCGAGCATAGACAGTTCCCAATTCAAAGCTACACTGAAATTGGCACGCAACCTCGTGACGGTGAGCATCAATCCCGACCTCTATACCACTACGCGCATACGCTACGAAAAAAACGTCTATGCCCAACCGCAAATGGTGATTCACATCAGTGCACCATCAAGAAAATCTCTACGAGAGGATTTGAACGCACAAGGCAAAAGCCTACTCACACTCCTGAAAAGAGCCGAGACTAACGCAACCCTCCTGCAATTGGAGCATCAACGCAATGCAAAGGCAGAGCGCACGATACAAGAAAAGTTTGGTCATAGCCTATGGATTCCTATGGACATGCTGTCCACAAAAGAGGGAAAAGATTTCGTATGGCTGAGCAACAATTCGCCGACAGGAATGCAGAACATTGTGGTTTATCGCTCGCGAACGGCCAAGAGCACACATGAATTCGTGGCAAATCGAGACAGCGTGATGCGGAAAAACATCAAGGGCGAGACCGATGCCATGCACATGAAAACCGTGTTGAAAACAGTAAGAGGAGTTAAAATCAAAGAAAAAGGACGGGAAATAACCATTTATCGAGGACTCTGGGAGATGGAAGGAGACGAGATGGGTGGACCGTTCGTAAGCCATAGCATAGGAGACCTCACCGTCGAAGCATTCGTATTTGCACCGGGAATGAAAAAAAGAAACAAGTTGCGGCAAATCGAAGCCGCTCTATATACATTAAAATAATATACAGATGAACAATAAAATGATTCGCGTGGCCATCACCCACGGAGACACCAACGGCATTGGATATGAAATGATTTTCAAGACCTTTGCAGACCCAGCAATGCTGGAAATTTGCACACCTATCATATACGGCTCTCCCAAAGTAGCCACATACCATCGCAATGCGCTGGAAATAGAGGCCAACTTCAGCATCATTAATGCTGCCACAGAGGCTGAGGATGGACGCATCAATATGCTACCTGTGTTTGACGAGGAGATCAAAGTAGAGTTTGGGACGCCTTCTGAGGAAGCCAACCATGCTGCAGTGAAAGCACTCGACAAGGCTCTCATTGATTACAAAGAAGG
>CALKIW010000031.1 GCA_937995875.1 uncultured Bacteroidales bacterium
TCCCGCAGGTCTATATGAAAAATGCGATGTCGCCTTTTTGAGGGTCGACTACGTAAATCCTGTCGCCGTCGGCCAACACCGACCGTGCTATGGAGTGGCTGGGAAGCGTGTGGCAATTCCATCGGTAGCCGTCAAAGGAGAGCACGCCCTTCTGGTTGCCAAAAAAGAGTTGGCCGGAAGCCGACTGCGTGACCGACCAGTTTTGCAGTCCGCCATCGTAACTCGATTGTGAATAGTTGGACACGATTGGCATGAAACCGATTGTGCCTGAGAATGCCAACACCCCTGCGTGGCATAGCAAGAAAAGCGTTATAAGGATGTGTTTTAAGCTGTTTTTCACTGACAGAGTCGTATTTAATACGACAAATATAGTAGAATTAGCATTAAGGTCCAAACTTTTCTTCGACTTTTTACAACTTGAGTATCAATTAATTATAGAGTATGTCGTAGTGAAATCGTAGTGTAGAATATAGTGAAAGTAGTCGTAGCGTATCTAATTACTTGTTAATATGATAAAAAACTCCTTAATTTGCACCAAGACTATAAATCATTAAAGACCTAAATTACAATGAAACAAAAACTTTTATTCTTATTGTTTGCTGTCTTGATGGCTCAGTTTGGCTATGCTCAAACTCAAAACATCAAAGGCACAGTAGTAGACAAAGAAGGGTTACCGCTACCGGGTGTCACCATCAGGGTAGAGGGAACTTCGAAAGGCGCCGTTACCGACATCAATGGAGAATACACCATTGCCGATGTAGCGTCGGGGGCCACGCTATCTTTTACTTATATAGGTATGAAATCCCATCAGGAAAAAGCATCACCTATGATGAATGTAACACTGGAGGATGATTTCAATAATCTGGAAGATGTCGTGGTGATTGGCTATGGCTCTGCTAAAGCCAAAGACCTCACTTCGCCCATCACAGTGGTGAAGGGTTCCGACATCCAGGCAGTACCCTCTGCTTCGCCGATGTCTGCCCTTCAGGGTAGGGTGGCTGGTGTAAACGTTGTGAATAGCGGTTCACCGGGTAGCGCACCTACTGTAAGAATACGCGGAGCCGGCTCGTTCAAGAACTCTTCTCCGCTTTATGTGGTTGATGGTATGTTCTACGACGACATCACATTCCTTAATAACGACGACATCCAGGACTTCACTATCCTCAAGGATGCATCGGCTGCCGCTATCTACGGTGTGCGCGCTGCAAACGGCGTGGTGCTCATCACCACAAAGAAGGGTGCCAAGAACCAGAAGGCTCAAATCACATACGACGGTTATGTGGGATTCCAGAACGCTTCCAACGTGCTGGAACTCTGTAACGCCAAGGAGTATGCCACAATGATGCTTGAAGGTGATTACAACTCATACGTAACACACTTCAAGAAGAGCATCGACAACTACGGCGGCAGTTATGCCGATTCCGACTTCCACAACTGGACATACAACACCGACAACGACTGGTACGACCTGATGCTGCGCACCGCGCTTATCACCAACCACAGCATCAGCATCAACGGTGGAACAGAGAAGGCTGCCTACTCTCTGGGCGGAAGCTACCTCTATCAGGACGGTATCATGGATGTGGACAACAACTACAAGCGTCTCAACTTCCGCGCCGCTCTTGACTACAATGCCACAAACTGGCTGAAAGTGGGCTTCAACGGAGTGTTCAGCAAGTCTGAACAGCAGGTTCCCAACAATGCCGCTTGGCAGAAGGCATTCAACTGTCCGCCTATCGTGGCACTCTACGACGAGAACAACGACAAGGGATTCCCCGACAAATACGGTTCGCCCGATGTGCTTGGCTACACATCAAACTTCTACAACCCGATTGCGTTCGCCAAGTATTTCGACTCGAAGAACGAGAGCTACCAGGCATTGACCAACTTCTATGCACAGGTGGATTTTATTCCTAACAAGTTGAATCTGCGCACCAACTACTCTTACAGTTTCCTCTCAACACAGGGCCGTGAGTTCACTCCTGTCTACTATGTGAGCAGCTGGCAGCAGTCGGCTACGACACAGTTGAGCAAGACCGAGAACAAATATTACAACAACATCTGGGACAACACATTGACTTATAACGACCAGTTCGGCCGTCATAAGGTGGGTGCCATGGTGGGTATGTCCATGCGTCAGGAACAGTGGCGTTACCTCAAAGGTACTACCAGCAATGTTCCCGACGGCGAAAAGGAATACTGGTACATCAAGAACGGTAACGCAGCAGGTGCTACCGTCACCGACGACGGCTATTGCTACCGCGGACTTTCCTACTTCACACGCTTGAACTACAACTTCGACGACAAGTATCTGCTCGTGTTCACAATGCGTGCCGACGGTTCGTCAAAGTATCAGGAGAAGTGGGGTTACTTCCCGTCAGTGGGTGCTGCATGGGTACTCTCGCAGGAAGACTTCCTGAAGAACCAGAAGTGGATTGACATGTTGAAGGTGCGTGCAAGCTGGGGTAAGCTTGGTAACGACCATGTTGCGGCTTCCGACGGTTTCAATTCGGTGAGCAGCGGCAACAAATACTCTGGCGTGTTCGGCAACACGACACTTCCCGGCTACGAGAACTCCAACTACTTCAGCTGGCTCAAGTGGGAGGTTGTTGAGGAATGGAATGCCGGCTTCAACTTCATCACGCTTGGCAACAGACTGAATGTCGATGTGGACTACTTCCACCGCATGACCAACAACGCCGTAATCTCGCCGCTTCTGCCGTTCAGCACACAGACTCTGGCAGGCAACTACGGCAAGATTCTCAATGAAGGATTCGACATCAGCCTCTCTTGGAACGACAAACTCAACAAGGGCTTCGCTTACCATGTAGGTGTGAACATGTCCACTTTGCGCAACCGCGTAAAGGAACTCAGCGGCCACAGCATCATCAAGGGTGGCAAGACTGTGAACATCGTGGGCGAGGAGATGAACTCGTTCTACGGATTCAAGATGGCAGGCGTTTATCAGACTCAGGCTGAAATCGACGCCGACCCGATAGGAAAGGCCAACGGATGCCAGCCCGGCGACTTGAAATATGCCGACCTCGACGGTAACGGCGTGCTCGATGGCAACGACCGTACCACACTCGGTTCTTACATTCCAAACTTCACCTACGGCGTGAACCTCGGTTTCCAGTGGAAGAATCTCGACTTCGAACTCACCACATACGGCCAGACCGGAGCACAGATGTTCAACCGCAAGCGAGCTCTGAGATACGCTTCGCAGAACTACAACTTCGACAAGAACCAGTATGAAGAGCGTTGGACAGGTCCGGGCTCAACCAATTCGGCTCCTTCTGCTGCCGCATTGCTGCGCACATGGAATGTCAGCGACCAGAAATACAGCGACTACTTCGTGGAGAGCGCCGACTACTTCCGCATCCAGAATGTCACTGTCGGTTACACATTCAAGAACCTGAAGTTCGGTACATACACTCTCCCCGGCGTGCGCCTCAGCGTTACTGCCGACCGTCCGTTCACAACATTCAAGGCAAATACCTTCACACCTGAGTTGAGCGACAGCGAGGGATGGGACACCGAAGTGTATCCTTTGACATCTACCTACACGTTCAACGTGAAAATAAACTTCTAAAGATAAACCTCAAATATAAATTGCTACACTATGGAATTTATCAAGAAATCAATCATATTTACGGCGGCTGCCATCCTGATAGGTACTGCATCGTCTTGCAGCGACTATCTCGACAAGACACCGGAAGGCAAGGTTCCTGAGACACAGGTGGACTATGCCAGCTTCGACAATATGTACCAGCCCGTTTCTGGTATGTATGCCAAAATCCGTACCAGCGGTATGCACTGGGTGATTTGGGAGATAACAACCATCCGCGACCAGGATGTTTTCAGCGGACAGTGGAACGGAAGCGACTATTACAATCTCTCGGAGTACAAATACAACGACTCTTTCTGGGGCTTCGACGAAATCTGGAAGCAGTACTACAACATTATCAAGTGTGCCAATTCTGCCATTGAAGCTCTCGACAACTACGGCCAGCACTGCACGACAGATGCTCAGAAGGCTACCAATAAGGCCTATATCGGTGAGGTGAAGTTCATGCGTGCCTACGCTTACTTCCGTCTGGTTCAGGCTTTTGGAGCCGTTACCATCCTGCGCGACAACAACCAGACCGACCTTACACGCTCTACGGTTGATGCCGTTTACAAGTATGCCTTGGAAGATCTGGAGTACGGTATGACCTATATGCCGCGCATCCGTCCTAACCAGAGCGAGCACAAGGGTGCTGTGACAGCCTTCTCTGCCGCCACTCTTGCTGCCAAGATTTACCTCAATCAAGGCAATTACCAGAAGGTGAAGGAGCTTACGAATGACATCATCGAGCACGGTAATTTCCAGCTTTATCCTGATTATTACCAGTTGTGGAAGATTCCCGGAAAGCTCTGTGATGAGTCTATCTTCGAATGCCAGTGCACCGACTTCGGCAATGGTTCGGGCGATTTGATTGACCCGGATGCATGGTTCAAGTGCCAGGGACCCAACAACTCAGGCAGCGACATATCCGGATGGGGCGACTGCGGTATCTTGAAAGAGTTCCGCGACTGGGCTTACAACCGTGGAGAGACAGTACGCGCCACCACATCATTCCTCTTGGCTGGCGAGACAACACCCGATGGCGACTATGTACGTCCGCAGGACAACCCCTCAAAGACCGACTGCTGGAACGGTAAGGCTTACACTCCGACATGCCAGCTGACACCCGGACGCACAAAGTACGGCACAAACAACAACATCCGTATATTGCGCTATGCCGATGTGTTGCTGATGAATGCCGAGGCAAAGATAAAGCTTGGCGAGAACGGTGATGCTCCTTTCAACGAGGTACGTCGTCGTGCTCACATGCCTGAACTGACAAATGTCACATTCGACCAGGTCATCGACGAGCGTCGTATGGAACTTTGCTGCGAGTGGGGCGAGCGTTACAACGACCTCGTACGCACCGGAAAGGCTGCCACAGAATTGAAGGGATGGTCAAAGGAAAAGGCTCTCATTCCTTTGCCTTTCAACCAGACCTCCACAATTCCCGCCCTCAGCAATGAACCTAAGAACGAGTAGTTTGGTTTTAGAAGTATAGGTATTAGTGGAAACGGAGGGCGTAATCATTACGATGCGCCCTCCTATTTGATTACTGGCTATGAAAAAACGAATCTTTAATACATTATATATATTAGGACATTTGCGCCGTCTTTCCGCCGCCTTAATACTTCTTTCGGCTGCGACATTGGCTTATGCGCAAATAAGTGTTATGACATTCAACATCCGTCTGGACGCTTCCGTCGATGGACCCAACGTGTGGGAGAACCGCAAGGCGGCTGTGTGCGAGATGCTGAAGTATTACAATCCCGACCTGCTGGGCATGCAGGAAGTGTGTCCCAACCAGATGGACGACCTCAAGGCAGGTCTTCCCGAATATGAAGCTCTCGGTGTGGGACGTGACGACGGCAAGCATAAAGGCGAGCACAGTCCGGTGTTCTTCAACAAGAAGCGTTTCCGCCTCATCAGGCACGGCGACTTCTCTCTCAGCGAAACTCCAGAAGTGTTCGGCACAAAGGGATGGGATGCTTCCTACAACCGTGTCTGTTCCTGGGCGGTTTTGCAGGACCGTAAGACCGGCAAGAAACTGGCTTTCTTCAACACTCACCTCGACAACGACGGACAGGTGGCGCGTCGTGAGGGCATCCGTCTTGTGCTCAACCGTATCCGTCAGTATGCTCCTGGACTCCCAGCCATCATCACTGCCGACTATAACTGCTCCGACGGTGAAGCCCCGTTCACAGTTCTTCGTGAGAACGGCATGGCTAATGTGCGCGACATCGCGCCCGTAGTCTATGGCCCGTCTTACTCATGGCACGACTACGGCTGCCTCTCCATCGACCGGTGTCCGTTGCTCGACCATGTGTTTGTGAACAACAAACTGAAGTCCGACCGCTACCGTGTCGTTCAGGACAAACCTGAAAACGTGTGGCTGTCCGACCATTTCCCCGTACTCGTAAATCTTGATTATAAATGAAAACAGCCTTTCTCCTGATTCTTTCCCAGTTGTTGCTGTTTCCCTCAGCATTGCCATGCCGCGCTGCACAGACGCTTGACGACGGTGCGTACTGCACTGAAATGCAGAACAACAGCCGCCCCGAAAACTTCGCCAACGACAGTGTCATGCTCGACTACATACAGCGTGTACACCTTAATTATATGTGGGACGGTGCCGATCCCAATTCGGGTATGGCTCCGGAGCGCATACATCTCGACGGCGTCTATCCCGAAAACGATGCGCACATAGTGACTACCGGCGGTAGCGGTTTCGGCATTGCCGGACTGCTCGTGGGCGTTGAGCGCGGGT